>CADCCO010000100.1 GCA_902799965.1 uncultured Spirochaetaceae bacterium | reverse complement strand
TGTCCACAACGTTTTTAACGCGGGGGTGTTTTTCCGCGCAATTGCAAACAGCAGCTTCCGCCACGACAAACGCCGCCGTCGCCGCGCAGAACCAAAAGAATTTCTTTATCATAATTCCTCCTGCAAACCGCTTTTTGCGGTTGCATTGGGAATTATAGCAGGCAGGGCATGACAAATAGTGTCAGGGGTAAGGAAAATTAATTTACAATTATGCCGTCAATATCGGGAAACCGAAAAACGCTTTTTACACATTCGCAAATCACTTTTACCGCTATGACTGTCATTCCAGCAAGCAACGCTCCTAACACAGTTTTCTTTTCCATAATTTCTCCACAAATGAAGCAGCTAGAAATATTTAATCAAGCGCTGCCAGAGGTTAATAACATCAACAGCACTTGATTATTGCAAAATTTAAGCCGCTTGAATTTCTTGCAAAACCTTTTCAGCATTTTTAATCTGTTTTTTAACATCCGCTTCATTGATTTCGTTCAATTTATTTTTGTCATCTGACTTTTCAACAATTTGAACTTTGCACATTTCATATAATAATCCAACAAGAAGCATTGTATTTTCAGTAATCAATTTTTCTTCTTGATTGAAATCATTCCAATCAACCTTTTTTGAAATGGAAGCCCTATAATCCACAACAGTCACAAATCGGTTAAGATAGCCCTCATAAACATCGTCCACCTCGGACAAGGCAGTATAAAAGTCATTTGCAATCGTCTTAAGATTTCCAAGGTATTCACAAATTAAATTTATTTTTTCTTCATTTTCACGCATTTGATTCCAAGCTCTGTCAGCCTTATCGGATACGCTCGAACCAGCCAAATTAAAGATAATTCCTCCGATTAGCAATCCAACACCCAAAGTAGCTCCGCCCAAAACAGCGGTTCCCAATGCGACCCCACCGCCGCCAGCAGCCAACGTTCCTCCTCCAAGCGCCGCAAGAGTTGCGTTAGTCGCGGCGGCTCCGCTAAGAGAGGCGATTGCAGTGCCAGTTGAAGCTGTCCCCCCCAAGGCCACAAAGGCCGCGGGAATTCCACCGGCGGCAGCAAAGCCTCCTGCAGTTCCTAGTCCAGCACCACCCAATCCACCAAGAAGCACGCTCGCTCCCACACCAGCATCTTTAATATCATTTGGGGTGAATTTTGAAATTTTTGCATCACCTTTGTTTATATCCTTGAAGGACGGACGATTGTGTATTTTTTCAAAAAAATCGGAAAATTTTTCGAATGTAGAAATTATTTCCAGTTCTTTCTTTCCCAAGACATCCATAACTTGCATCGTTTTCTTGTTGTTTGATTCAAGTTTTGCAACATTTTCATCATTCCTTCTTTGAGCGGCTTTTGCAGTATCATTAGCCTCCTTCATTTTAACCGCTCCATGAATTCCTGAACCTACTCCAGCCGCCGCCGCTCCCGCAGCAATGGCTCCAATAATAAATGGCAATGGCATAATTGCGCCTCCTAAAATTTATTTTTCAAGGCTTTACAAGCCCTGTAATTCAATTTGTAAAAATCCTTACGGCTCATTTGCGCAGAAAAGATTTCATCATAACTTTCATCGACACGGCAAAGCAACGGTCGCGTTTCGTAGATTGAGCACAAGTTGCCGTCTAAAAACTTGCACACACCGTCGCCTCTGTCCAAGTCCTTATATAATTCGCTTTCCCCCACATGAGAACAGCAAAGCCCGCATTTGTCGCACTTAAACATCACTCAAAAACAAGCCTCGAATTTTTGTCATTCATAAAAGCATCAAGATTTTCATATCCCCTCCACGGCAAACTTAAATTTAATCTCCGATAAACAGAATGAAGGCAACCATTCACTTCTTTCGCAGTTCTGCAAGCGGCCAGTCTTTTCGCGGCAAAAGAAAAGTCTTCCTCTTGTCGCTTTAGCAAATCAAAATCAATTCTCATCAACTCTGAAAGATAACGTGTCAAAAGCTCGGCTTGTTTTTTTAAAGAAGCGGTAAAATTATCTATGCAGGGACGCTTGTTAAGCCATGCGACAGCTTTTCTTAACATTTTATTACGATCGAAGAAATGCAAAAACGAACAACTCATTATGCCTGTAACCAAGACATTGCAAAAAGTGGGAACAATGTCGCCCACAACAGGAATAGCTCCCATCGGAGTTTTTCGTAAAAGTTCAGCAACCATCGATCCCGCGACAACGCTGGCTCCAGTCGAAAGAACCTTTGCGGCCTCGACGAACTTGTCGCCCAATGGATAGTCGTCTGGATTAACAAAAAGAATGTTAAAGGCTCTAGTCAGCGACGCGAATGATTCTCGGATAATCTTAATTGTATTCTTTGCTGTAGTAAAAAATATATTCGCAAGGGTTGTCACTAAAGACGAAAGAACGCCCGCCACAGCGCCTTCAATGAATTTTTGCCATATAGTTTTGAATTTCTTTTTTGCATTGTTCAAGCCTTGTTTTACAGCCTTTGCAATTGCATCAAAAAGGCTTCCGGTTCCTTGCTTGCATTTAAAAATTGCGTCCCTTACCGTGAACCAAATTTCAGTAAAAACCAATCCAAGCGCCTGCCGCAAGCCCATGGAAATGCCAAGTTTTGCCGATGCAATTCCAGTATCTTTCCAGAATTTTTTGCTTGTGTAGTAAACGCGATTCACTTTAGCATCATATGCTTTTCTCGCAGCCTCATATTTCTTTCTCATTAATGCGGGGTTTATCTTTTCAAGACTCTCCAATTTGTTTAACTCTTTTCTTTCTTTGTCAGAAAGTTTAGATTTTTCTTTCAATTCTTTTATTCGAGTCTGTCTCGCAGGTTGTTGCTCCTTCCATTTTATCAGATATGCCTCCATATCATCTTTGCCCATAGAGCGATTAATGCTTCTATCTGTTGGATTTAGATTCTCCTCGCAGTTGGCTAATTCTTCGCCGTCAATTTCTGCCAACACTCTTCCAGGATCGTCATGTATCTCTTTTGCAGATATCGCATGGTCTAAATCCATCTTCGCATTTCTGGCAACTTTTTCACCTGTGTATGAGTCCTTCAACTTGCCTTCTTCTTTTTTTGCCGTTTCTCTCGCATTAATCTTCACATACCTTTTATCCTTATGATAAGCAGACGAATCATAATCGCCACGATTGGCATAATCATCCGCATTTTGCTTATTTTTGTATTCCATATTCGGGTCTTTGCCAATTTTGCGAACATTATGCACTGTATCCACATCGCCGCCATATCTGTCCTGAACAAGAAAATCCAGACCAAAAGAAGTGGCCAACGCTTGAATCACAACTTTTTCATACTGGTCAAAGATAGACTCATAAGCATCTTCAATCGGAGCGTCATTCAATTCAAGCACGCCAACAAAATTACAAAATCCAACAGCATTCTTCGTCATAATCTTTTGCCTCTCTTCATCCATTTATATTCTACTTCCCCACCCACGACATCCACTGTCATGATCTCCGCATTTTTCTACCCATACATCGCCCTCACCCGTTCCGCTTCTTCCCGCACTTCCCGCGCCAATTCCGCAGGCCCCAGAACCTTTACGGTGTGGCCTTGTCCCAGCACCCAGCGAAGCACTTCCTGCTTTTGCGTGGTGGTGAATTTTACGTAGACGCTGCCGTCGCTTTTTTCTTCCACAACTTGGTCGCTATGCCAAGTTCGGTTGAGCGCGAACGTTCCGATTTCTTTGTCTATCAAAAGTTCCACCGTAATTGGAATCGCGTTGCTAAGCCACACGCCCATTTCCGCGTCAAAGTAGTCGCCGGGGTTGAAGTCTTTTGGAATCGCGAATTTTTCTTTTAGCGGCTTTATGTCCTTCATTCTGGAAAAAGAAAATATGCGCACGTCGCCCTTGTCATGGCACTTTCCAAGAACGTACCAGTTCCCGCGCTGGCATACGACGTGGTAAGGGTCAATCGTCCGTTCCATGTAAGTTGTTTTTTGAAGGGGCCGGTAGCCAAAGCGAATCGCGCGCATCGTCTTTAGCGCGTCAAAAATAGTCTTGAAAAATTTTGGGTCGATGTTTTCGGTTCTGTCGGGAATGAACGTGAGCCGCGGATTTAGGAACGAAGCGTCCACCGTTATTTTTTGCGGAAGGCAGCTTGTGATTTTTTGGAAGACCGAACGCAGTTGCGCTTCAAGCGGAGTGTTGCGGTATTGCTCCAAAAGCGGATTCAAGACCGCCACGGCAAAGGCCTCGCCTTCCGTAAGCGGAACGCTTTTGATGAAAAAATTTGGTTCGGTGTAGCGGTAGCCGCGATAGTCGCTTTCTATCGGAGCGTTCAGCGTGTCGCGCATGTAATCCAAGTCGCGCTGTATCGTCCTAACGCTGTAGTCGGCCCGGCCGTTGTCGCTTATCAGCTTGGCAAGGCTAGCGGCGGTGTACGGCCTTCCGTCCCGCAGAATGTTGTCCAGCGCAAGAATGCGCCAGTTGTTCACTTTTACTTGCTTGGATTTGGCGGGTTCAAGCTGATTAGCTCGCCCCCCCCCGTCATGCGTCTAGCGTTTTTACTCTGCATACTTTTTTCTCGTTGGAAACAGTATAGCGCGCCATTCCAATTCACGCAACAAAATCCCGCGTCCTTCCGCCAATTTTACCGCGCGCGCCATGACAGATAATGTCATGGGGGGGAAAAAAAAGAAAAGCCGCGCGAATCACGCGGCTTTTTTACGCTAAATGCCGGTCGCCCGGCATTTTTGTTTACTTCCCCATAATATCCCTTGCCAGCACCTTGGCGATGTTGGGTCTCTTGACCAAGTCGCCCTTAAGGCCTTCCTCGCGGGCCTTGTTGACGTATGAAGGATCCTGGAAGCTGTACTTAAAGTTTGTGTGAACGTCGTAAGTTCCCTTCATAAGAGCGTAGGCGTCCTCTGTCATTACAAGCTCTTCGTCGGTGGGAATTACAAAAATCTTTGTCTTTGAATCGTCGGCATGGATGTAAGTTTCGGCGTTGCCTGTAAAGGACCATTCGTTTCGCTGGGCGTCGATTTTGATTCCGTAGTTTTCCAAGCCGCTGCAAGCCTTCATGCGGGTGATTGGTCCGCGCTCGCCTACGCCGGCTGTCCAAACGATGGCGTCAACGTGGCCAAGTTCCGCCATAAAGGCTCCGATGTATTTTTTGATGCGCAAGGCTTCCATCTCGATGCTAAGCTGGCAAAGCTTGTCGCCCTTTGCGGCGTCGATTTCGATGTCGCGGCGGTCGGAATACTTTCCTGTGATTCCAAGGCAGCCGCACTTTTTGTTCAAGGCCTTGTCCATTTCGTCGGCGCTCATGCCTGTCTTTCGCATGATGTAGAACGGAAGCGCGGGGTCAAGGTCGCCAGAACGAGTTCCCATTACAAGGCCCTCAAGCGGAGTGATTCCCATCGTCGTGTCGTAGCAAACGCCGTTCTTGACCGCGCACATTGAAGAGCCGTTTCCGATGTGGCAAATGATGAGGTTTGTGTCCTTGGGGTCTTTTCCCAAAAGAACGGCGGCGCGCTTGGCCGTGTACAAAAAGCTTGTTCCGTGGAAGCCGTAGCGGCGGGCCGCGTATTTTTCATACCATTCGCGGGGAATCGCGTATTGGAAAGTTTCTTCGGGCATCGTCTGGTGCCAGGCTGTGTCCATGATCGCAGAGTGCGGAACATTGGGCATGACCTTTTGCGCGGCTTCGATTCCCATGATGTTGGCGGGCATGTGCCATGACCTTTTGCGCGGCTTCGATTCCCATGATGTTGGCGGGCATGTGCAAGGGGCCCAAGTCCACCACCTCGCGGAAGCCGTCCAAAACTTCGGGCGTAATCAAAACGCTCTTTGTGAACTTTTCGCCGCCGTGCAAAACGCGGTGGCCCACCGCTCCGATTTCGTCCATAGATTTGATGACGCCGACTTCAGGGTCGGTGATTTCTTTTATGATAAGCTCAATCGCCTCTTTGTGCGTGGGGCAAGGGCTTTCGATTTCGGTCTTTTTTCCCTTGGCCTTGTGCGTGATGCAACTTCCGTCGATTCCGATGCGCTCAACCACGCCGTTAGCCATAACCTCTTTTTTGTCCCAGTCGTAAACCTGATACTTAGCGGAAGAAGATCCGCAGTTCAATGTAAGAATTACCATAAGTTCCCTCGATATAATATAGTAAAAATGAGTGGAAATATTGTAGCGCTTTTAGGGCTATGTTGCAAGCGGAACGCGCCTATTGCGGGTGTATAATCCCTTATACACCCGCAAAAGCGACGAGTCAAGGCTTTAAGCGCAAGCGCGCCTTGACCGTCGCTATTCCGCCGCCCACACCC
>CADCCO010000099.1 GCA_902799965.1 uncultured Spirochaetaceae bacterium | reverse complement strand
GTCACAAGCCAAACCAAAACCGAAAGCGCCCAGCAGCAGTCCGAAGCCAGCCGCCTTCCCCCCAGCGTAGGAACCAACGAGCTTGCGGGAAAGACGTTTAAGACAACATCTGGCGATATAGTATATAAATATGAAACGAACTCTTACATTACTACATTAACAAGCAATTTCGCAGCCTCCGCAAACTACACCGCACATTCTATGGAATCTAAAGCTACAGTTTCTTATACATACGACTCAAATTCAAAAGTTATTTACAATATAACTCAAAACTACGAAACGTCTTTTGTCCGCAACGGAGTCAAGCTCAATATGCCAAATGATGTTTTTTCAACCGATGCGGAATTTGTCGCATTTTGGAAAAAATATTATAAAATACTATATGACCTAGCGTCAGACGATTACATTGAAACACAGGCAAAAAGTATGAAGCGCACTGCCTTTTCATCATACGGCTACACAGATTCAACCGGCGCCACGCCAGTTTCAAACGAAATTGTCGCGATATATAACGAAAAGCAACGAAAACTAGCGCAAACAAAACCCATTTCACCTATGTCTTACAGCGTTAGCGACACTGGGCTAAAACTTAAAGTCAGCAACAACAGGTTTCCAACTGGAAAAGACTTTAACGAGCTTTACAATTATTATACAGGACCGAATGATCTTGACTCACCTTCACCTCTTGATTCACAATGGCAAATTAAAGACAACTCGGACAACACGACCTATACTTTGTATCAATTCTCGCACATTATGAAAAGCGACGGCTTGTTGATTTACAAAGTTTCTTCCGTTGACGCAAACGCCATTCACACTTCCGCCACAGGAACAAGAACTAATACGACTTCGGATTTTTCATTCACCAACGAAAGCAAAACCTTTAAATACACAATGGAAAAATCCGATAACGGCGCCGTCGTTGACATAGAAGGCCTTGGAAAAATCAACATCGTCTACGCCACGCCGGCGACAATCCCCGACTTTACTTCCGGCGGTATCTTGGAATACACGCTGCAGCAGTGAGGCGCTTTCCGACATTAAAAAAGTTCCCGCTGGACTTCCTTGGGCGGAACAGCCTTCCAGCTTTTTTGCTCCGCCTGGCGAACGATGTCGCCGGGAAGCGGGCCTCCAATCAAAAACGGAGAACGCGGGTCATGGCGGCCCGCGTTTTTCTTTACCGCCCGCCAGTCGCTGTTTGCGTAACAGTAGCGGCAAAAGTGCCGGCAACTGGAATATGCGCCGATGTCGCAAGAAAGGTAGCAGGCGCACTCAGAGCGGGACGGCGTGAACTTTGGAAAAGATAGCGCTTGGCCCAACGCGCGCTCGTAAATGGCTGGAGTCATGCAGCCGCCGCATTCCGCTCCGTATTGCGCCAAAAAGTCGCCCTCGCCGCAAGTCCTTATCGTCATGTTGTTGGCGGCTACGATGGCAATCAAGTCCTTGCCGAGCGCGATTTTTTGGTCTTGCAAAAGTTCGCGCGCCTGGGGAAAGTTGCGGCGGACTTTTGGATACAAATCGATAAAGCTGATTACGCAAAAATCCGTCCAGCCGCTCAAGTCGCGCGCAAGGCGTTCAAACACTCGCAAATGAAAGTCGGCAGTATATTTACTGTCAAGAAAAATCGGGTCGTAGCGCCAGACGATTCTGTCCTTGCCCACTAGCGCCGAAAGCTTTTGGAAAGCGGCGACAATCTCGCGCTTGTCGGGAACGCCCGGCTCTATGTCGCGGCCATAAGCGGTAATCGTGACTTGCCAATACTGGGCAAAGCCGCGCTCGTTCAGTTCCACAACATAAGGCAACATCGGGTTTGGGTTCTTTGTGCAAAAGCCTATCATGTCCACAAGGTCGGGGCGAATCTCGTAGCGGGTCACGGCGCTTTGGTTGTAGGGATTCCGGACCAGCACAAAGCCCTCGCGGACGCGGTTCATGAACCATTCAGAGTAAAAGGCGGGAATGTCCGTGCGCTGGCCCGTGTTCAGTATCATACCGAAACTTTACAAAAGCCCGCTCAAAAATTCAAGCCCGCCCGCATCTAGCGCTTGCAGGAATTTGCGCAGTGTTCGCAACCGCAGCCGCAAGAACTTTTTCCGCTAATCTTCTTTTTTACAAGGCTTAGAACGGCGGCCGCCACAACGACCGCCAAAATCAAGCCAACGATTATCGTTCCCATAATTCTCCGCTATCAGCCAATCTTTGCCGTAAGCGTTGTCGCTTCCGTGTACTTCTTAAAGAAGAGCGAGTAGACAATGACAGCCAGCGCGGCGGCCGCGAATATCAATCCAACGACGTTCGCCTTTCCGGCAAAGGCATTTCCAAACTGCGTCACCATAAACGCGACGACGTACGCAAATCCGCACTGCCAGCCAATCGCGAACCATGTCCACTTGGCGCTGTTCATCTCGCGGCGGATCGCTCCAATCGCGGCAAAGCAAGGCGCGCACAAAAGGTTGAATACCAAGAACGAATATCCGGTCACGCTCGTAAAGGCCTGGGCCAGCGCTTGGTAAGCCGTCAAGTCGCCCGCGCCGTAAAGAATGCCCATCGTTCCGACGATGTTTTCCTTGGCCACCAAGCCGGTGATAGACGCGACCGCCGCCTGCCAAGTTCCCCAGCCCAGCGGACTGAAAATCCAGGCAATCGCTCCGCCAATCTTCGCAAGGATAGAAGAATCCAATTGGTCTTCGGCCAGCATGCCGAATCCTTCTTCCGTCCAGCCAAAGAACGAAGTGAACCAAACGACGATTGTAGAAAGCAAGATTATTGTTCCCGCCTTCTTGATGAACGACCAGCCGCGCTCCCACATAGAGCGAAGGACGTTTACAAGCGTGGGCAAGTGGTAGGCCGGAAGCTCCATAACGAACGGAGCGGGGTTGCCCGCGAACATCTTTGTCTTTTTAAGAATGATTCCCGAAATTACGATTGCAGCCATTCCCACAAAGTAGGCGCTCGTGGCAACCCACGCAGGGCCGCCGAAAATCGCTCCGGCAATCATCGCGATAAAGGGCACCTTGGCGCCGCACGGAATGAACGTCGTTGTCATAATCGTCATTCGGCGGTCGCGCTCGTTTTCAATCGTGCGGCTTGCCATAATTCCAGGAACGCCGCAGCCTGTGCCTACCAGCATCGGTATGAACGACTTTCCTGACAAACCAAACTTGCGGAAAATGCGGTCAAGCACAAAGGCGATTCTAGCCATATAGCCGCACGCTTCCAAGAAGGCAAGCATAAGGAAAAGAACCAACATCTGCGGAACAAATCCAAGAACCGCGCCTACGCCGCCGATAATTCCGTCTAGTATAAGTCCGTTAAGCCATTCGGCAACCTGCGCTTTTTCAAGCAAGCCGCCAATCAAGACAGGAACGCCGGGAACCCAAATGCCGTAGTCGGCGGGATCCGGGCCTTCCGCTCCATATTTTTCGGCCATCGCGCGCGCTTCGGCGGCGGCTTCGTCCGTAATCTCAATCGGGTCAGAAAGCTCAAGAGTTTCTTCGTCTTCTATTACATAAGTCGTTTCGCCAGCCTCAAGCGCTTCCAAAATCGCGCTCGTGTCGCCGTACTCTTCCGCCGCCGCTTCGTAGGCCGGCGTTCCGATTCCAAACAAATGCCAGCCGTCGCCAAAGAGGCCGTCGTTGGCCCAGTCGGTCGCCGCCGCTCCAACGCCCACCATAGCAATCCAATAAACAAAGAACATAATGGCGGCGAATATCGGCAAGCCCAGCCAGCGGTTTGTAACCACGCGGTCAATCTTGTCGGAATTGCTTAGCTTTCCGGCGTTGGCCTTTTTGTAGCTTGACTTAAGAATCTGCGCGATGTAAATGTAGCGCTCGTTTGTGATTACGCTTTCCGCGTCGTCGTCCAATTCCTTTTCGGCGGCCTTGATGTCGTTCTCAATGTGGGCAAGCTTGTCCGCGTCAATCTTGAGCGACTCCAAAACTTTTTCGTCGCGCTCAAAAATTTTAATCGCGTACCAGCGCTGCTGCTCTTCGGGCAAGTCGTGAACGATGGCCTCTTCGATGTGCGCCAAGGCGTGTTCCACGGGGCCGCTGAAAGAATGTTGCGGAACGGTCTTTGTGGCCTGCGCTGCCTTAATCGCTTCTTCCGCCGCGTCCATAACGCCGTCGCCCTTGAGCGCGGAAATCTCAACGATTTTGCAGCCCAGCTGGCGCGAAAGCTCGGCAACGTCGATTTTGTCGCCGGCCTTTTTCACCAAGTCCATCATGTTGAGCGCGATGACGACCGGGATTCCAAGCTCCACAAGCTGGGTGGTAAGATACAAGTTGCGCTCAAGGTTGGTCGCGTCAACGATGTTCAAAATCGCGTCGGGCCGCTCGCCGACCAAATAGTTTCGCGCGACAACTTCTTCCAGCGTGTAGGGCGAAAGCGAGTAAATGCCGGGCAAGTCGGTCACTACCACGCCGTCGTGCTTTTTAAGCTTTCCTTCCTTTTTTTCTACTGTGACTCCGGGCCAGTTGCCCACAAATTGATTGGAGCCTGTAAGCGCGTTAAAGAGCGTCGTCTTTCCGCAGTTGGGGTTTCCCGCAAGGGCTATTCTTATGTCCATTTTTTTTCTCCTGAATATGTCATTCGACTTCAATCATTTCAGCGTCAGCCTTCCTCAAGGAAAGCTCATAGTTGCGCACCGTCACTTCAATCGGGTCGCCAAGCGGCGCCACCTTGCGCACGTAAATCTGAACGCCCTTTGTAACGCCCATGTCCATAATGCGGCGCTTGACCGCTCCTTCGCCAGTCAGCTTGACGACCGTGACCGTCTCGCCGATTTTCGCGTCTTTCAACGTTTTCATATTTTCCTCCATTTCATACCATGATTCTTCTCGCCATGTCTTCGTTGATGGCGATGCGGGATTCTTTTACTTTAATGATTAAATTTCCGGCCAGCGAATTCACCACGGTGACAGTTCCGCCCACTGTAAAGCCAAGAGTTTCCAAGTGCCGCTTGACCTCGTCGCTTCCGCCGATTTTTTTAACGATTTGCGGCTTTCCGGATTCCGCAATTACCAATGGCATCAATTGCTTGCCCCCATAGATTAGTTAGAATTATTATATGTTAGTTTATGGTAACTGTCAATAGATTATAACAACATTTTTTTAAAAACAAAAACGGCGGCCTCCCTTTAAGGAAAGCCGCCGTCCCGCGCTGTTAGTTGTTCCAGGCGTCAGGGGTTTATATACGCTACAATGTCAGTAAGCGTAGGGTACTTCCTTCCATTGGGGGTTTCAAAGTCTATAGTAATTGTACGATTGTTGGCCAAAGCGTCTGCCCAGCCCTTTTGCGTGTAGAAGAAAGTTCCCCAGCCTCCGTTTTCCGTCATAAAGCCGTGCTCGTCAATTCCAAGTATAATCAAAGAGTCGCCAAGAACTGTTTGTTTGTATCCGCTACCATCGGTCTTGCGAGTGAACAAAGTCAATTTGTATTTTGTGACAGTCAGGTTGGCTGACGTACCCCATTTTCCGCCAGCCGTTGTGGTTCCGTTGGCTTCAAGCTTGATGTAAGAGCCTGGTACCCAATCAGAATCTGTTGTGCGTTCATTTGTAGCGCCATTCATCGGATTTTTAGGGCTGGAAATATCGCCTCGCGCTGTACCGGAAGCGCTAAGAGCCATCCACTGAACGTCCTTTACATAATAGAACTGCGTGGAAACAAAGTCGCTTGCATACTTGAACGCCGTGTCGATGAACATGGCGTTTACGGTTACGTTGCTTTCGGGCATAGTGAAAGTTCGCGTGTTTCCATCGCCGCTCAAGGTCACAGCGCTGCCGTCAGTTTTGGTAACACTGATTGAGCCCAAAACATAGTTTGCCGCGCTGGGTGTGATTGTAAGCGTTACAGTCACGTCTTTGTCGGCTCTGCTTCTGTCCGCAGTCACTGTGCCGTGCTCGATTCCGCTTGCCACCGTAACCGCGTAGGCTCCTGTCGGCGTTGATCCGCCTGACATTGTCGCCAGCAATAAAAGGTTGTTGTTGTCCGACGTGTTAGAGCACGAGGCAAATCCAAAGGCCATGGCGACCATAGCCGCGAGCGCAAAGACAGCGCTCCACTTG
>CADCCO010000098.1 GCA_902799965.1 uncultured Spirochaetaceae bacterium | reverse complement strand
GCTTGGCGGCCGGGGATAAAGCGGGGGTCGCTGGTTTCCTGAACCTTGTATTCGTGGTCAAGGAAGTAAAGGAGCGACGACACTTCGCTGGCCGCGCTGTTGAAGTTGGCGTTGGCCGCCGCGGTGATAAAGCCCAGCGATTGGCGCGTGCGGGTGCCTGTGTTCTCTTCGGGGCAAATGTAGGCGACTTTTCCGATTTCAAAAATCTTGTGGGGGAAAATCGCGTTGGCGCTTTGGGCTTCGGCGCGCAAAAGCGACGGAATGATTGACGGGCGGACAAACTGGTAGTTTTCGCTCATCGGGTTGGCAACCTCAATCGCGTTGTCGGCGCTGACGTTCATTCGCTCGATGTAGTCTTTTTTGCTTCCAAGATAGTTGAAAATCATTTCCTGGTAGTTGAGGCCCACCATGATTTCCTTTGTCTTGCGGCTGTAAACCGTAAGGTCGGACAGCTTTCCGATTGTAAAGGCGTTGGGCTTTTGCGGGGCAAAGTCCTTCACTCCGCAGCCAATCATAACGTCTTCGATTACGTCAACTTCGTGCAAGAAGTCGTTGCGGTAGGGCGCAGGGCTAAGAACGATTTCCCAATCGTCGCCAACCTGCTTTGTCTCGACCTTGCTTCCCATGCGGGTAAGAGCGTCGGTTACCTTCTTAATGTCAAAGTCGCTTCCGAGCAATTTGTTGACGGCGCTGAGCGTTGCCTTTGTTGTTGGCTGGAAGTAGAAGGGAACCATGATGTCCTTTCCAAAGCCTGTGTCGTAGGGATGCTTTACCAAAATCGGCTTAATGTCGTAGCCTTGGTCGATAAAGTCGCAGGCGACGATGTTGGCGCTCAAAATCAAGCCTTCCATGTTGTCGCCGGTAAGCTCAACCATCAAGTCCTTGTCGCCAACTTGAACCGCGCCGAGCGTGGCGCTGTTGATGATCGGAGCCATAGACATGACTTCGTTCTTTGCGTCCGACAAAAGCGGGAACTTTTTGAAGTCCTTTAAAATCCAGCCAAAGTCTTTTCCCTTGGGATGGTCGGTCAAAATCTGGCGGCAAGTCATCGGCGCGTCGCACTGGAGCGGAACAAAGGAAGTTTTGTCCGGATCGACGGCGTGGTATTTTACGGGGAACTTGATTTGGTCAACGCGGTAAACGCCCATCGAAATGGACTTGCGCTTGCGGCCAAAGTTCCACGCGAGCTTTTCCTGCGTTTGAATGATGTCCTTTAGCATGGGGTCGTCGATGGCCTTTCCGCAAATCATAAAGGCAACCATGTAGGGGCGGACGTTCTTTAGCTCCGGGTCAACTGTTACGACGCGGTCGCCGTACTTGTCGTTGCCCATGTTGGACATATATTTGTAGTAGTCGGCTGTCTTTCCGCCGGCGTGCAATTTTAGCTGGCGGGCGACTCCGTTTGTGGACCAAAGGTCGGGGCGGTTTGTGTCGTTCAATTCGATTTTGATAACGCGCTCAGATTCGGGAAGGGAAGTGTCGGGCTTTTCGTCAAGCTCGGCCTTTGCGCAGGGCAGAACGTCTTCCAGCGCGGCGTAGTCGTATCGCTTTCCAACAGCGTCAAAAAACAATTTTTCGTTAACTTCTATTTTTGGCATAATTTACTCCAAGCCTTTATTATAGTAAATTGTGGAAAAATGTTCAATAAACGCCGCGCGGGGTTAGGCGGCAAACGAAATGTAAGAAAAACAAAACGCTCCCAGTCAAAAAGCCTTGCCTTTCTCGCGACTGAGGCTGTAAGGTAAGATGTACATATACTCCAATTTCGCTTCGCGAAATTGGCAGCCTCAGAGCGAGCGGCAAGTCTTTTTTCCTTCGCGCGTTTTTATTGCTTTCAAGCCGTTTGTCGCGTTACCCCGCGCTTCAAACGATAAAAAAAGGTGTAAAAAGCGGCGCGAAGGAGAAGGGCGGTTGGCGGAAACACTCAATTTGCCCCTGCCGCGCCAGCGGCAGACGTAGATAGTTACAAGGGGCAAATTGTGTGTAGCGACGATATCTAGCGGTTCCGTCGACCGCCCGACGACTGGGAGCCGCTTTTTACACCTTTTTTGTTGTCTTTCTTTAAAGTGGTTGTTTTGGATGCCGCGCGGGGTTAGGCGGCGAAGGGGTTTTGGATGCGGGCGCCGCCGATGATTTGTTGGTCGCTCAAGTCTTCGGAATAGACGGTGGCGCAGCCTGTGTCGCCCGCAGCGGAAAGTATCAAGGAATCCCAAAAGGAAAACTGGCTTTTTATGCTTATGTCCACGGCGGACAAAATCAGCGGAACGGAGATTTTTACCACGGAGATATTGTCGGAAAACATTTCAACCATTTTTTTTGCCTTTTGTTTGTCGCACAAGAGTTTCTTTGTGACCACATTGTAGAATTCCTGCAAGCATTGCGTTGAGATGACTCCGTTACCGGAATCAATCGCATTTTTTATAAGGGCAGTCGCGATTTTTTGTTTGCGCGCGTCGCTTTCGTCCGCGTAATAAACAAGAATGTTTGAGTCAAAAAACACTTTTTCTTCAGTAGATTTAACTTGCTTTTCTTTATCTTTCATAGAGTTCCTCCCGGGTCCATTTTTGGCCGTGTGAATTTAGGTGAAGGCTTTTTACAAAGTCTTCCATTTTTTGATACGCCTGCATGCGCTTGTCGGGCTTGAGCTTTTCTTCCGTGGCCGCTTGGACCATGCCGGAAAGTTTTTCCAGCACTTTAAGCTGCTCCCGGTAAACAAGCTTGGGGAGCATTTGGAGGATTGCGTTAAGATAGTAGGAAGGAGCGCGCCGAGCGACCAAATAGTCAGCGTTTGCAAGCGCTCCGGAATCGTGGACGGCGAGGCTTTCCGGCTCTTTTTGCTCTATTTCATAGGTCGTGTCGGGGTGTTCCTCTTGCTCCGTGGAAGCGAATTTGTCGTCCAAAATCACGTCGTAGGGAACATGGTAAAAGTTGGCGAGGTTGACGACAGTTTTTACGGGCGGAACAGCCTCGCCGCTTTCGTACTTAATGTACATCTGCCGCGAGATTCCCAAAAAGGAAGCGACCGCCGCCTGCGAATAATTGTTCTGAATCCTAAGATTTAAAAGGGTCTTGTGCATGCGGACAGTATACAGCGCGTTCTTGGATAAGTCAACTAGAATTTACAAAAAATGTAATAAAAAGTTTACTGTTAGAGAATTGGCAGGCAAGGACAAAAATCCGCTCGCGGCGGCGACTCAATACTCAAACGTAAAGACTTTTCCGTTTGCGGACAAAAGCAGGTCGGAGACGGAAACGCGCTGGACTTGTTTTTTGCCGCCCGCAATAAATTCCACCGTAAGGTCGCCGGAAAGCAATTCGTTGGCCAAGCGCTCGCCGTAAATTTCTTTGAGCAAGTCCTTGTATTCCTCCAGCGACATTTCTTCACCGGAAATGACTGGCGCCATCAAAATGTCGGCGAGGGTTTTGGCCGCGCTGTCTTCTTGCAAAATCGAAGCCGCCAAGCTTTGCGGGCTTATGGTCAGAATGAATTTCTTTTTGCCGTCAGAACTTTTTTGTACGCGAGCGAATTCTTTTGGAAACTTTTTTGAAAGCGAGCTTTGAGCGCTTGCGTTCAACTTGTTTCCGGTAAAATTCACCTTTGCGTTCTTAAAAAAATTGGCGTTCAATTCGCCTTCGATTTTCTTTGAAATTTCGTTCAAATTTGACGAATTTTCGCCGTTTTCGGGCGAAATTTGCTGAATTTGCGCAAGGCTTTCAACAAAGGCCTCTCCCAAGTCCGAAGAAAAATTTACAAAAATATTTTCGTTTTTGTCGCATTCGACTGAAACTTTAAGCGGACAGGCGCAAAGCAAAAGCGCCGCAAAAAGAGTTACCGCTGCCGCAAAAAGCGCGGCCAAAAATTTTCCGCGCGTTTGATTCATTCTATCCATAATATTATAAAAAACTTTCCAAAGGCAAAGTTACGCGAACGCCGGTTGAAAAAACAATTCCGGATCCAGCGCTTTTGTAAAAGGCCAGAGCCGCGCCGTCCGTGTCGTTGTAAACCGTGTAGGAAATGTCTTGCGTGAATGAGATGCCGACCTTTCCCGCCTTGAGCTTTGGCGTTTGAAATGAAAAGCCAAAAATGCCTGGAAAGACAGAGCCGCGAATTTCTTCATCGCTTCCGGGCAGGGTGGGGTTTCCAAAATTTATTACGGGGCCGGCGTAAACTTTTACATAGTCGCAAAAGGCCAGCGACAGGACTATGGGAATTTGAAAATTTCTTGTTCCGTGATTGTATCTGAATATCGTTCCGATTCCAGGCTTTAGTTTCCAGCCCGCGTAGCAAGCGTTTGTTTCTAGAGAAATGCCACGCCAGTTCAACATAAAGCGATAGGGATCAAAAAAATTCCAGTCGCAAAAAAGCGCCGCGTCAAACACAATCTTTGAATACCATTTGCCGTTTTTCTTTTCGCCGCTTTCAGAATTTGACGCGTCGCCGGAATCTGTATCCGCGACATAAACCGCGTCGCCGTTGTTGGCTGCTCCTTCCGCGTCGGGAATGTCTTCTTCGCTTACGACTTTGTCGCCGGCGGAATCTTTGACTTCTTCTTTTTGCGCGCGGCCAGAAGGAATCACGCGGCCAACCGCGGCGAACGTGTTCTTGTAATATTTTTCTTTAAGCGAAGAAACGATGACGCCGGTGTTGTTTCCGTCGCTTGCGGCGTGTATGAATTGATTTTTGCCGATGTAAATGCCTATGTGCGTTATTGAGCCGTCGCCAGTGGTTTTGAAAAAAATTAAGTCGCCGGGTTCGGCTTCTTCTGTCTTGATGATTTTTGAGCGCGAATAAATGGCTTTTACGCTTCTAGGCATTTGAACGCCGGCGGCTTCCCGGAAAACCGTAAATATAAGGCCGGAGCAATCATACGCGTCCGGGCCTATTGCGCCTGACTGGTATGGGCAGCCGATGCATTGTTTTGCTTGCGCCGAAATTTTTTTTCGCGCTTCTTGGGCTTGCTCGGCGGTCATTGTTTTTGCCGCGCAGTGCCAAACATATATTAGCGAAATGGCGATTAGCGCCAAAGTTTTCTTAGACTTTATCATGCTTATATTTTCGGAATTTAAAAAAATTATTTTACTATTTTAATTTGATTGAACGCGGAATAAAAATCGCTAAAACTGGAACGAAAAATTCCGATAATGAAAATGGACTGCCCGCCTTTTGGCCAAGCCATGGCAGACGGTTCGTTTTAAAATTTTGGGGTTTTATGAAAAAATACAATATGTCGTCAAAAGTCGCCGGAACGCTTTTGTTCGCGCTAGCGGCGTTTTTTTCTTTCGCGCTATTAGTTCATCTTTTTGGTTTTGCCGGAAGGGCAAATCTTGCCTTAAAATTTTTGGGCGGAACAGGAAGGATTTTGAGCGCCGCTTACGGTTTTTGCAGCGTCTTGATTCCGATTTTCTTTTTTGCCTCTTCGTTGGTCGCTTTTAGCGGAAGAAGAACTTTTAAAAAATGCGTTTACATCAGCTTTAGCCTTGTTCCTTTCTGGACTGCGGTGGCTATAGAAAAGTTGTACCGCACTCTGACATTTGGCTATGAAGACGTGTCTTCGTTCAAGACCGCGCAATTGGTTTTGACTTTTGTAATTGCGATTTTGGTCATCGTTATTGAGTACCTTTTGGCCGGCATTATTGCGGAACGAATTTTTTACGGCGTTGAAGAAGTTCAAAGCAACGCGCGCATTGACAGCCTTAAAAAAGAATTCGGCGAATTTGAAGAAGACGAAAGCGACGAAAATTCAGCGCAAGCTGAAGATGGCGGCGGCATGGCTTACGAAAAGCCTGGCGACGAAATTTTTGAGTTTGCTGAAGAAAAAGCCGCCGCCGATGAAGGCGAGCAAAATTTGTCGCAAGAAGGCGAAGCTGAACAAAACGACGGCGAGGTTGAAAATCAATTTGCCGCCCTTCAAGCGCAAAAGGCCGCCGCCATTGGCCAAAAATACTTGCATGAATTTGACGACCTTCAATTGACCGGAATTAAAATCCCGCAAAAATTCCAGCCCAAAGAAGAAAATAAAGAAGAGGCGCAAGCGGAAACAAAACTGGTTCAAGAGCAAGAAACGGCGGCGCAAGTTGCTTCTAAGCCCTCAAATGAGGCCTCTCAGCCTATTTACAAGCAATTTTTGCAAGAGGAAAAAATCG
>CADCCO010000097.1 GCA_902799965.1 uncultured Spirochaetaceae bacterium | reverse complement strand
TTGTTATTATGACAGCGGCGCTTTTGGCGTTGGCCGCCGCCGCTTTTGCCAAGGCGCCCAAGGTTAAGGGCTGGAAGGACGTGGCGAAAATCGCCGACAAGCAGAATATGGAAGTTGTGAGCGACTACACCGACCGCTATGTTGCCAAGAAAAACGGCGGCAAGGACTTTGTCTTTTACGCTGAAAAAAAATACGCCGACATGACGGTGACGCTAGCAATGTCTTGCGTTGACGGGGACGTTTTTTCATCCTGCACGATGCTTCTAAAAAGCGACGGCGCGCCTGTTAAATTCGGAATGGAAGAGCAAGAAAAAAAAGCCCGTCTTGTTGACGCTGGCGGCCAGGACATATACTTTGACGACGCGGCCACATTTCTGAACACAACGGCCCTTATGGAAGAGCGAGCGCTTCTACGGGCCGACGTTGTAAAGGAAGCCGGCCTTGTCCTTCCCGAAAAGACAAGAAAAAACGATGCCGCTTATCTGAGCGCTTACGAAGCCAACAGAAAAAACTTGGACGACATTTCAGTTCTTAAAAAACTAATTGACATCAACTTTGCAAATTAGGAGTTAATATGAATAAAGCGAGACTTTCTGTCGCCGTTCTTTTGGGGGCGGCGCGCCTTGACCGTTCCTATGCTCCTGCGCTGCCATAATGTTTTAAGCCATTTTTCCAAAAAGCGCAAGAAGCCGTTCCCGCGATTAGCGCGACAAGGGGAGCGGCGAAACGCAAGGCCGGGAATGGCGCGTCCTTCTGCAAAAGCAGCGCGACCGGGTAAAAACCCGTAAAGGCGTAGGGCACAATAAAGGTCAAAAGCGTTTGCATTCCCTTGGAATAAATTCCAAGCGGGTAGTCGGTGTAGTTTTTTAGGCCGTAATTGTTGTTGGTCAAAAGCGAAACTATTTCTTCGCTCTTAATCGCCCAAAAGCTTATCGTTCCCGTAAAAATCGTGATCGCGCTGAATATCACAAAAGCGCTGGCCATGTTGAGAGCGTAAAACAAAAGCGACGCGGCCGTCCAGTTGATGTTCAACTGCCTCATGCTGTAAATCCAAAAGAAGGCGGCAAAGCCCAGTCGCGGAAGAAATGTGTACTCAAACTGCTGCAAGACCAAGTACAAAAGCGGATTGATAGGCCGCGTCAAGTACAAGTCAAACTTTCCCGTGCGGACAAGCTCTCCCATTTGCTTCATCGGCTTCCAAAACAAAAAGCAGCTGAGGCTGTAGGTAAGCCAGCTGGTCGTGAACATGAACAAAACTTCGTCGCGGCTCCAGCCAACGATTCCGTCAAAGTTATGGAAGATAACCATAAAGCCCGCGATGTACACGCCGATCAAAATTATGTTCGCCACCATCTCGAACAAGAGCGCGCAATGGTAGGCCATCTTTCCCTTTACGTATATCGCGACAAAATGCTTGTACATCTTGAACAAATTCTTAGCGCTCATATCAACCACCTTGAACTACAAGTTTCTTTGTTCCGACTGCCCAAGTTATTTTTGTAAGGGCGAACAAAATCAAAAGCCAAAAAATCTGCACGGCCAATTTTGCGTAAATTGTCTTTGCGCCCATCGGGCTTGTAATTATCGTAACGGGAATTTCGTACATCGCCCGGAAGGGCAAAAAGGCGTTGAGCGTTTTTAGAAAATCCGGGAACATCGCGCAGGGAATCCACGAGCCCGAAAGCAATTTGTAAAAGGCTCCCATCAACATGTTGAGCGGCCAAGTGACGATAAGCCAAAAGGCCATCAAGCCGATGACAAGCGAATACAAAAATTGTATCGCGTACGAAAGCAAAACCGACACGGCCGCAAATGGCAGCTGTTCCGCGCAAACAAGCGGCATCCTAAAAAAGAGCGCGGCGGCAATCGCAAGCGGAAGGCAGCAAGACAAAAATCGCACTACGCTCGTTCCGACGTGCTTTGCGAACACAAGCGCGTTAAAGTTTATCGGCCTTATAAGCTGAACTGCGATGTCGCCCGTGTGGATTTGTTCGTTTATCCACAAAATCGCGTCGCACTCCATAAAGCTAGAGATGATTGTTGCCACAATCACGTAGCGCAAGGTTCCTTCCTTTGTCATCGCGAGCGGAACTTTTGCCTGCGACATAAAGAGCGCGGACCACAAGCAGTACTGCATGTAAAGGTAGACGACCTTTGACAAAAAGCCCGCCCAAATTGAGCTCTTGTATGCGACGCGCTCCTTTATTCCAATTATTATGTAATCAAGATACTTGCGCATTGTTCACCTCTTCTTGTCTGATGATTCCGTTCAAATAAATCTTCTTGATGATTTCCTCAAGGTCTGTCGTCTTGTACAGCGCCTTGAGCTCCGTTAAGTTTCCGTCGTAAAGCAAAACGCCCTTGTCGATGACCATCATTTTTTCGCAGAGCGTCTCTATGTCCGAAACGTCGTGGGTTGTCAAAATGACGGTCGTCTTTCGCTCCTTGTTGACTTGCAAAATAAAGTTTCGGATTCGTTCCTTGGAAAGAACGTCGATTCCGATTGTCGGTTCGTCCAGGAACAAAATCTCCGGGTTGTGGAGAAGCGACGCCGCAAGGTCGGCCTTCATTCTTTGACCCAGGCTCAAAAGGCGCGGCGGCTGGCCTATGAATTCGTCCAGGCCAAGAATGTCGGTGAACATTTCCATGTTGCGCTTGTAGTCCGCCTCGGGAACGCCGTACATGTCCTTAAAGAGCTTTAGCGTGTCCAGTACCGGAATATCCCAGCACAAAACGCTTTTTTGCCCGAATACCGTTCCGATTTTTAGCATTATCTTTTTGCGGTCCTTGGGGTAGGCCAAGCCGTTTATGCTTACGCTGCCGCCGTCGGGCGTGAGAATGCCGGTGAGCATTTTTATCGTGGTGGACTTTCCAGCGCCGTTGGGGCCCACAAAGGCCGTGATTTGTCCGTCTGGGATTTCAAACGAAACTTTGTCCACGGCGGTCTTGAAGGACTTTTTCTTTAGCCTGTAAATTTTTGTCAAATTGTTTGCGATTACGCTCATTTTTGCTTGAACCTCCGTCTGTTTTTCTGTATAATAGCGAAAAATTAACAATTAGTAAAATGAATTGTTTAGATAGGAATAATCGAAAATATCGATACAATAAAGGAGGCGGATATGAACATCTTTCAACTGGAAACTTTTTTGAAAATCGCGGAGACAAAAAACTTCACTACGGCGGGAAACATTTTGGGCTACGCTCAGTCAACCGTCACGGCGCAAATAAAGGGCCTGGAAGACGAGTTGGGCTGCCTCTTGTTCGAGCGGCTTGGAAAGTCCATCGTCCTTACCGCGGAAGGCGAAAAGCTTTGCGGCTACGCCGAAAAAATGCTGCAGCTAAAGCGCGAGATTTTTTTGGAAGTTCCGCCGTCAAAGGAGCCTTGCGGAATCATAAAGCTTGGCGTTTCCGAGTCGATGTGCTACGACTTGCTTCCCAAAATTCTTTTAAAGTACCGCAAAAAGTATCCCAAGGTTGACATACAAATTTCGTTCATAAACCACGACACTTTTCCGCAGATGCTAAAAAACGGCGCTTTGGATTTGGTTTACACGCTAAACCCGATTATTGAGGAAGAGGGCCTTTTGCTTTTGCAAAAAAAGCGCGAAGAGCTGGCCTTTTTTGCAAACCCCAACCACCCGCTTGCAAAGAAGGCGAGCGTGGCCGAAAAAGACCTTGAGGACGTTCCGCTCTTGCTTACCGGGCACAACTGCAACTTTAGGCACATGCTTTTGGAAGACCTAAAGCGCGCCGGAGTCGCGCCCCGCGTTGCGCTTGAAACCAGCAGCAAGGAAGTCTTGAAGCAGTTCGCCATCAACCAACTTGGAGTGGCCTTTATGCCCGAGATGGCCGCCCGCGCCGAAGTCAAAGCCAAAAAGCTAAAGCGCCTTGCTTGGAAGGGCGCCGACTTTGAGATTTATTCCCAGCTTATCGTTTGCAAGGACAAGCGCATCGGCGCCCCAATCGAGGCCCTGGAAAAAATGGTGATGGAAGGGGACGCGTAAAAAAAGCGTGACATTTCCCGCAATATGCGCTATTGCCAGTAGCGCTCGCGAGAGCGCAGTCGATATTTCCACTAGCAAAAGCGCGTTTTGCTTGCAAATAAGCTCAAAAAGCGCTACAATATTTGTTAATTCTTATATATAAAAAAAGCGGCGGGGTAAGAGGAATGAGCGGCGCAAAGCGAATCGCGATTGTTACAGGAGCGGCCGGCGGACTTGGAAAAGAGTTTGTCCGCCAAGTCATAGACGATGTTGACGAACTTTGGGCGATTGGCCGGAACGTCGAAAAGCTTGAAGGCTTAAAGGCCGATTTTGGCGCGAAAATCGTTCCGCTTAAAATGGACTTGTCCGACATAAAATCCTTTTCAAAACTCAGCGAAAAATTAAAGGCGGAAGAAAAAAAGTCCGCGCCGCAAATTCGCTGGCTAATCAACAACGCCGGCGTCGGCCGCTTTGGCGAGTCAAAGGATTTTTCAACCGAGGAACTTTCCGCAAGCGTAAACACGCATTGCGCGGCCATCGCCTCGCTTTGCAACATTTGCATTCCATACATGAAGGCCGGAGACCACATCGTTAACGTTGCCTCGCAGGCCGCCTTTAGCCCGCTTCCTTACATGAACCTTTACGCCGCCACAAAGGCCTTTGTTTACAGCTACACCCGCGCGCTTCGCGAAGAGCTTCGCGAGTCGGGAATCGTAGTCACCGCCGTTTGCCCCGGCTGGATTCAAACCGCGCTTTTGCCAGAAAAGCTTAACGGCGTCAAGGTAAAGTTCCCGCTGATAGTAACCGCCGACAAGGTCGCCGCAAAAGCCATCAAAGACGCGCGGCGTGGAAAGGCCGTTTCTATTTACCGCTTTGCCGTCCGCGTCGTGGCCTGGCTCCAGCGCCAACTTCCTAACTGCTTGTCGGTAAAAATCTGGATGGGCTCAATCAACAAGTACTTGTAAAAAAAATCCTTGACAACAGCAAAAAAATCGTGTATTCTGTTAAAAGTTGCGTGAACGAACACGCAAAAAGGCTTGAATTTTTATGACTGTCAGCGAAATCGCCAAAATTGCCGGTGTCTCCACGGGAACCGTTGACCGCGTCGTGCACAAGCGCGGCAGGGTCAGCGAAGAAACGCGCCAAAAAATTCTCAAAATCATAGACGAAAACGGCTACAAGCCGGACCCCATCGCGCGCTTCCTTAAAAAAAAGGGCGACTTTAAAATCGGCGTTTTGATTCCCAGCGTAAACGAAGAAAGCGGCTACTGGCAGGAAATCTACGACGGCATCAAGGAGGCTTGCGAAAACGACTACGCTTCCTTTGGCTTTAAGCTGGAGTCTTACGAGTTCAAGCGCCCCGACCGCAATTCCCTTAACGAGCAGTTCAAGAAAATGGCCAAGTCGGACTGCGCGGCCTTTATCATCGCGCCTGTCATGCAGGAAGAAATTTTGGTTTTGCTGAGCGAGTCGCGCCTTTCGTCTCCTTATTGCTTTGTGGACTCGACGGTGCCTGGCTCCGACCCCCTTTGCGCCGCGACGCAGAATCCTTTGAGCGCGGGCTTTTTGGCGGCCAAGATTACCCGCCTTTTTGCCAAGGGGGAGGGAACGTTTGCCGCGATAAAGCCTTTCTCAGAATCCTTTAACTTGAACGAGCGGAGCCGTGGCTTTGAGGAATATTTTTGCGAGACAAAAAAAGGAAAGGGCGTTTTAAAGATTGCCCGCGGCGCCGAAAAAAAACACATTTACGAAGCCGTTGATTCTTTGGTAAAGGAATGTTCCGACTTGCGGGGCGTTTGCATCGTCAACAGCGAAGGCCACTTTGTGGGGGAACGAATCGCGGAACTTGGCTTGCGCGACAAAATTGCCGTAACCGGTTTTGACTTGGTTCCATCAAACAAAGACGCGATAAAAAAAGGAAAGATCGACGCGCTGATTTCGCAAGACCCAAAAGGCCAGGGCCAGGCGGTAATGAAGGAGATTTACAAAAAAATCGTCCTTCAAAGCGACGTGCAAAAAACAATAAGCATGCCTTTGGACATTTACTTTAAGGAAAACATTATGGAGGAGACGCAAGCGGAATTGGACTCATCATGCATTGGAATTGAATTTGGCTCGACCAGAATCAAGGCGGTTTTGATTGACGCGAATTTCAATCCGGCCGCGCAAGGCGCCTTTGACTGGGAAAATTCTTTGGTTGACGGCGTTTGGACTTACTCTCTGGACTTGGTTCAAAAGGGCTTGCAAACAGCCTTCTCCGAATTAAAGGCCGACGTAAAAAGCAAGTTCGGGCTGGAACTGCGCAAGGCCAAGGCGCTTGGAATCAGCGCGATGATGCACGGCTACCTTGCCTTTGACAAAGACGACAATCTTCTTGTTCCGTTCCGAACCTGGCGCAACACGATTACCGGCCAGGCCAGCGAAAAATTGACGGACTTGTTCAACTTCCCAGTGCCGGAACGTTGGAGCGCCTCGCACTTGTACCAAGCG
>CADCCO010000096.1 GCA_902799965.1 uncultured Spirochaetaceae bacterium | reverse complement strand
CTAATCTTTATAAACTTCCTGCCGCGTGTGGAAGCCGCTCTTGATTACAATCTCGTCCATGTTTGCGGCGGTCACGGCGATGGGCTGCAGCCACAAAACCGGAATCTCGCCCGCGCCGTTGTCTATGCTGCCGTTGGCGCCCGCGCATTCCTTTACGCTTTTTCCAAGCGCCAAGTCAACGGCGATTTGCGCCGTTTTGGCGGCCAAGTCAGTGATTGGCTTGTAAACCGTAACCGCCTGCTTTCCCATCACGACGTTTTGGCAGCCCGCCACGTCAGCGTCTTGGCCGCCAACCGCTATGCGGGAACTTGGCGCGTATTCTCCGATCGCGCGAATGATTGAGTCTGCCACCGCGTCGTTTCCGGCGACAACGGCGTCAGGAATTTTTCCGGCCTTCAAAAGCTCGCGGGCCTTTTGGTAGGACAAATCGTAGTTCCAGCCGTCCGTCCAATAAGTGTAGACGATTTTTGCGCGGCTGTTTTGCAAGACGCTTTCAACGCCGCGCTGGATTAGCGTCATGTTAAAGTCTTCTTTTGGGCCGTAAAAGCAAAACCATTCGCCGCGCGGCTTTTTGCGCAAAAGCTCCTGCGCCATAAGCGCTCCGACGGCCTGGCTGTCAATCGTCACGTAAAGGTCCACCGGAGAATTGCGCAAAAGGCGGTCGTAAGAAATTACCGGTATGCCTTTGCTTCGCGCAAGGCGGACGCTTTCGCCAAGGCTTTCAGCGTCCTTTGGAACGATTACGACGGCCTTTGCGCCGCGCTTTATTAAATACTGGATTTGCTGGTTTTGGACTTCCACGCTGTTGCCTGAATTCTGGACGATTACGTCCGCGCCCAAATCCTTCGCCGTGTTCAAAAAAACGTCGCAGTCGCGCCGCCAGCGCTCAATCGCCAGCGTGTCTATGGAAAAGCCTATAGTCAGCGCGGACTTTCTTTCGTCCGCCTCAAGCCGGCCGGCGCTTGGCTCGCTCTTTTTTTGGCAGGAAGAAAAGGCCGCGGCGGCAAGCGTTAGAATCGCCAAAAAGGCGGGGAGTCCTAAAAGGACGCGGCGGCGCGATTTTTGGCCTTTGAAAAATTCTTTGTTCATTTTTGTTCCCCCAAAGTTCTTTGCCTGTATTCGCTTGGCGTCTCTCCGTACTTTTGCCGGAAGAGCTTGCTGAAGTAGTTTTGGTCGCTGTAGCCTACGCCCGCCGAAATTTCCTTTATGATAAGGCCGCCGTCGGACAAAAGCTTTCTGGCTTTTTCAAGGCGCGCGTTGGTCACGTAGTTGACGTAAGTTTCGCCCGTCTCTTCCTTAAAGAGCTTGCTCAAATAGAAGGGGCTTACGCCCAAAATCTCGGCAAGGCCTTCCAGGCTTTGCGGCTCCGCCAAGTGGCTGTCAATGTACTGGCGCGCCTTTAGCGTTATCGGGTTTTCGCCGCCGCTTTTGGACAAGGCGGCCGCGGCGCAAAGCTCCGAGGCGCGGGCGCAAAAATACTTTTCAATTTCGGCAAAGCTCTTTTCTTTTGCAAAAAAGGCAAAGTCGCCCGCGCTTTTTTGCTCGTCCAAATTTGGATTGGCTTCCTTTGCGGCGAACTTGGCTTGCGCCAAAAGCTCAAAAAGCGCGCCCTTGCTTTTTTCTTGCTCGCCGCCGTAAGCGGAAAGCGAAAAAGCCGCCGCTTCCTTGGCCGCGCCGTCGGCCGCGCTTGCGTTTCCGGCCTTGACAGCCGACAAAAGCCTGGCCGCCGCCTTTTCAAACAGCGCCTTTTCCGCGCCTTTTTTTTCGGCCCCTTCGTTTTCGTCGCCAAAAAAGGCAGCGCCGCTTTCCTGCAATTTTAGAATCGCGGCGGCCGCCTGCTTGTAGGCGCTTTGGGCGTTCTTTATGTCCTTTTCAATTTGGCTCGCTCCGATTTTTATTTTGCCCGAAATTTTCGTGGCCAAAAGCGTGTAAATTTCCTTTATCAAGTCGCGGGGATTTTCGTTCTTGGCCAGCGGAAAGAAGACGCCGATTCTGTCGCCCATAAAGGAGCCGGTCACGCAGCGGCATTTGGAGCCAAGAACGTCGCGAACCTTGACGTAAACGTCGTAGCGCTTTTCGCTTGGAAGTTCGGTGATTTCCACGCAGGCAAAGAAGTAGGGAAGGCCGGCCACTCCAAAGTAGTTCAAGTATTCCGAAAAGTCCGTGCCCTTGTTGTTGAATACGCATGAATAGATAAAGTCGCTTTCCACCATAGTGGAAACGACCGAAAGCTTTTGCCGCAACTCGATGTTGTCGTCCAGCTTGCCGCGCGCGCTGTCCACGGCGTTCATCGCCTCGCGCGCCGTTTGCGCGATTAGGTTTCGGTTGACCGGCTTTGTGAGGTATTTAAAGGCGCCAAGGTTTATCGCCTCCTGCGCGTACTGGAACTGGTCGTAGGCCGAAAGTATTATTATCACGATGTTGGGATTGATTTGCTTTATCAAGCTTATCGTTTCCAAGCCGTTCATTCCCGGCATGTGGATGTCCATAAAGATTATGTCTATGGGGTTCGACCGCGCCAGTTCCAGCGCCGTTGTTCCGCTGGACGCGGAGAACAAGGTTATTTGCCCCTCGAAATTTTTGTTCAATATCATCGTAAGCGAGTCGACTACAATTTGTTCGTCGTCGGTCAAAAGAACGTTATACATTTTCTTCAGCCTTTATCCTTATGCGGAAAGTCGTTCCGCCGTCTTGGTTTTTAAGTATGTCAAAGACCTTTTCGTCCTTAAAGTAAATTTGCAGGCGCGAGATTACGTTTATCAAGCCGCTTGAGACGTGGCCCTTGTCGCTTATCAAAACTCCTTCGCTTCCCGCCGCCGCTTGCTTTAGAATTTTGTTCTTGATTTCTTCGTCAAAGCCTTTTCCGTTGTCGGAAATTTCTATGACGATAAAATCGTCGCGCCGCAAGGACTTTATCGTTATGCGTCCGTTCTCCGTGATGTCCTTTAGGCCGTGCTTTATGCAGTTCTCCACAAGCGGCTGCAAAATCGTGTTGGGAATTTTTATTCCCAAAGTCGTTGGGTCAATGTCCTTTTCAAACTGGTAGCGCTCGCCAAAGCGGGTTTTCATTATGTAAATGTAGTTGTCCAGCATTCCCAGCTCTTCTCCGATGGACGCGTCGCTTCCTGGGTGCTGAATGTTGTAGCGCAAAAAGTCCGCAACTTGCTCCAAAAAGTAGCAGGTCTTGTCCGCGCCTTCTATCATCGCAAGCTGCGCGCCCGTGTTCAGCGTGTTGAACAAAAAGTGCGGCTGTATTTGGTCTTGCAAGGCCTTAAGGCGCGCGTCGATGTAAAGCGCCCGCATCTCTATTTCCTTTTCGCGAAGCTCGTTTTCCTTGAGCGCCTTTTCCCAAATCGCGCTTATGTATTCGCGAATCGAAATTATCATCGAGTCAAAGGCGCGGCAAATGTTTCCTATTTCGTTCTTTTGCTCGCTGTTAAAAAGCGGAACGTCAAAGTCGCGGCCGGCGATTTTTAGCGCCACGTTGGAAATGTCGGAAAGCGGGCGGGTTACGCCCACGATGCTTATGTAAAGAAGCAGCGCCGACGAAATGAAAAGAACTATAAGCGCCGCGACCGCGCGCGAAAGAGCCTGTTCCGCCCGCGCCTTGCTTTCTGTGTAATTCGAGGCGTTCATGTTAAAAAAGGCCATGTTCAGCTGAATTATTTCTTCATGCAAAAAGGAGTAGCAGTCCAAGGCCTTGTAGTAATACAAGTCCGCCTCGCGCGAGTTGTTTGCCCTGCGCGCGGCTATCGCCTTTCCGCTCAAGTCAAAGAACGAAAGCGAAAGGCTTCTTATTATGTATTCCTTTTGGAACACGTCGTTGTCCGACGGCTTTTTTGAAAAGCGCTCGGCTTCGTTTTCGGCGGCGGCCTCGTGGTGGTAGTAGCGGTCAATGCTTTCAAATGTGCGGTACTTCATGTAGGATTCCATCGCGCTTTCGGTTTTTTCTATGTCGGTTAGGAACGCGTCAAGGTCGGCGTTGGTTTGGAAGGAGTTTCCGGTTTGCCGCATTACGCGCGAAAAGAGGGCGGCCAGACACAGTATGATTGCGATTGAAACCAAGAAGGCGGCCAAAACGCCCGCCATAAGCTGCGTCCGAATGCTAAGGTTCTTCAGGGGGTTTTTCATTTGCCGCCGCCTTTTAGAACTTCAACTTCCGCCGAAACAAAAGCGTTGGCGTATCCGTTCTTTAAATACTCAAAAAGCTCGGCCAGCGCCTTTTTGCCGATGTCCTGCGTCTTTACCGAAATCAGCGAAGTCACGATTCTTTTTTCATAGTAGGAGCGGCAGTCCTCGCTGTCGCCAAGCCCGATTATTTTGACCTTGCCCGAAAGGTTCAAGTCGCGGACGCTTTGCGCGGCAAGAATCGTGTTCTGCTCCGCGAGCGAAACGATAAGGTCAAGGCCTTCCTCGCTGGCCAACAGCTGGCGCAAGTTGTCCTCGCGCGAAAAGCTTGAGGCCTTTTCAAACTGCAGGGTCTTTATCGAAATTTCCGGCCTGGCGGAAAGGGCCAAGAAAAGCCCCGACATCAAGTTGGAATGGTTGGCGTCGTCCTGCTCGCTTGTGTCAAGAAGAATAGCCTTGTTGGAAGAGCCGGCGTTTTCGATTATTTCGCGGGCGATGATTTTTCCAAGCTCGGAGTAGTTTGTTCCGATGTATGAAAGCTGGCGCAGCTGCGGCTTGTAGCTTCCGATTGTCACAAGGGGAATCGCCTCGCCGGCGCTGTTTTTGGGAACGTCAAGAATTTCGTCGCCGCTTTCGATGCAGGCGATGATTCCGTCCGCGTTTAGGTAGGAGGCGTAGTTTAAAAGCGCCTGCGTGGAAATTTCTTCCGCGTTGGACTTGCCGGTGTAAAGGGTCACGGCGGCGCCGAGCTCTTGCGAAACGCTTTTTGCGCCAATGTAGATTTGCTCCAAGTAGCTTTGGCGGGCGCTTTTTCCCACTATCAGAATGTTTCGGCCGCGCTCGCTTTCGGCGCGCTTTGGGCCTTGCCGCTCTTGGGCCAGCGCCGCAAAGGTGGCCGTCAAAAAGCCCGCCGCCGCCAAAATCGCCGCCAGCAAGAGAAATTCGATTGTCCGCCTTATTATGTCCGCGCCGGGCCTTTTCATCGCGCGCCTATTGTAGCGCAATTCCTTCCAAATGTAAAATGGAAAAAATTCCTTCGACTGTAAAATAATGCCGTGACCGTTATTGTTTGAAAATAAAAACGCGCGAAGGAGGCGGGCGGTTGGCGGAAACACTCATTTTGCCCCTGCCGCGCCAGCGGCAGACGTAAATAGTTACAAGGGGCAAATTGTGTGTAGCGACGATATCTAGCGGTTCCGCTGACCGCCAGCCGACTGGGAGCGTTTTGTTTTTTTTGTGGACAAAAGCTGGCGGTTGCGCTATAATAATAGAAATATCATCGGGTTTTTGCGTTTAAAAACGGTGAGGCAAATGAAAAAGTTCGAAGGGAAAAAATGCTATATGTTTGACTGGGGGGGGGCAGCGCGCGTGTGTAAAAATTCCGCGCGGGCGTTTCTCCTTGCGTCTTTCATCGCGCTTTCATTTAATTTTTTCTCTTGCTCAAATTTTTCGGGCGACTCTACGGCCGCGCTCGCTCTTTTGGCGGCGGCCGGCGGGCAGGGCGGCCAATCTTCCCCGCAACCGGCTTTAAGCGACAAGTCCACAATCATTTTTACGGGAACGCTTGGCGCAAACGGCGCGGCGCCGAATGAGATTCTGAAACAAGTTCAGGATGACGTGGCGGGCGGCGTGTCAAAGTCGGCCAAGCCGGTGACCAGCGGAACGAATTTTGTGAACTTCGCCCGCGCGGAGGTTAGGGACGAAGGCGGCGCCGTAATCGACACCGCGACCGGAACTTTTGGAACGGGAGCCTCCGCCAACAAATTCACCATTCCCCTTGCGCTTGGAAAGACTTGGAAAATTTATTGCGGCGTTAAGGACACAAATGGCACGCCCGACGACGAAAGCGACGACATTGAAGTTTACGTGGACTTCTTTGAAAAAGACGTTACGCTGGACGACCCAACGCTGACCCATATTTTCTACCCCAAGCCGCTGACGACCGGTAGCGGAACGATGGCGCTTGAAATAACGCTGGCGGGCAACGTGGTTGACTTGCAGGCGGCCTGGCTTGACGACGAGCTTGCGGCGGCCTGCCCGATAACG
>CADCCO010000095.1 GCA_902799965.1 uncultured Spirochaetaceae bacterium | reverse complement strand
GTGCGCGAACCTCGGAAGGCCGTAGCGGAATTCCAAAAGGAAGGTCGCGAGGTTGTCGATTTCCTCGTAGTAGGAATCGATTTGGTGCTGGATGAATTTTTTGGCCTTTTCAACGTCAAGCTCCGCGCCGTGATCTATCGCGAATTCCAAAATTCCGTTCAAGAACGCTGTCGTCGCGTTGTCTCCAATCGGAACCGAATGGAACCAATAATATTCCTGGTCGTAGCGCGCCTTTAGGTTGTCAGCGATTGTCTTTCCGTACCAGGGCGAAACCAAAATGTTGAAGTTGGCGCGCGGGATTTGCTGCCATTCTTTCACTCCCTTGCTGTCAGGTCCAAAGAGAACGTGCGGTATTCGGCCAGGTTTCCTTTCCAAAAGGGATCTTGAAAGGGAATGCTCGCGATTAAGTTTACCGTGTTCTTTTCGCTTCTAGGTTCGTTTTCGTCTTCAAAGCGGGTGACGTATTGGTCGATGATAGCGTTCACCACGGAAGAATGGGAAACGTAATTGTTGGACTTAAAGCCCGGCGTGTCAACGGCGACAATCGGCTTTCCCTGCGCGGCAAATTCGTCAACGACGCTCTGGATGTCGTCGCCCACGATTCCGCCGGTGCAGCCTGTCATCACGACTTGCAAGTCGGTGTCCAAAACCTTGTACGTGTTTTCTATGTTTTCGCGCAAATGCTTGATTCCGCCAAAAACAACTTCTTTCTCTGTGAATGCGGTGCAGGGGCTTGTGGAACCGCCCGCGTAACCTTTAGAGCGCTCAAAGAAGCCGCTTATCATTTCTCCGCAGCCGGGGCCGGAATGCAAAATCGGAACGGCCTTTGGAATGGCCACGACAGTTTGCAAGGCGCCGAGCGCGCAAGTGTATCTTTCTTGTTCAATTGAACCTGTGTAATTCGCCATATAAAAGTTCTCCTATCGCGCGGCTGTTCGCCTACTTTACTTGGAAGAAATCCGTCTGCTGCGTGAGCCACCATTTTGTGTAGGGGTTGAGCGCGTGCTTTTGGAAGTTCTTCACAAACTCGTCGTTTTCGATTGTGTCAACAATCATGTTGCCGTATTTTACAAGGCCCTCGTAGCCCATGCCCGCGTGCTCGTCGCCGACCAAAAGGCTTGGTATTCCAAGCTTGGCGCCCCACAAGGTCATGCCGCCGTGCCGCGCGAGCATCACGTCGGGGTGGACTTTTACAAGCGCGTTCACAAGCTCGAACTCCTGCTTGTTGCAAACGTTAAAGCGCGGAACGTCGCCGTAGTCGCCGACGCGCTGCTTTAGCTGGTCGTTCTCGTCGCGGCCTGAGTCAAATTCCGCGTCATGGTGGAACACCGAAGCGCCCACGGCTTTTAAGCCAAGCTCTCCGATGATGTCCAAGAGCGCGTGTCCATGCGCCGCGCCCGCCGCGACATAAGCGGTCTTTCCCGCCAACTTTTTTCTTATCTCTTCAATTTGCGGAAGATACTTTTCCTTTTTCTCCGCGATGACTTTTTCCGCGACGTCTTCCTTGCCTAAAAGTTTTCCGAGCGCGCGGAACCAGCGGTCCGTCTGCGCGATTCCGTAGGGCGGCGCGGATGGAAGTTCCGGCACGCCGAATTCCTGTTCCAACACGGCGCCCAAATACGTTCCCAAAGTTGAGCAAGCTTGGACTGTCGCGCAAGCCTCTCCCGCCTTGCTAAGCTCTTCCACTGTGTTGAAAGGTGTGAGATAATTGGGCTTGGCTCCAAAGGGCGCGAACCAATCCGCGAAGGCGTCGCTTCCCCAAAAGTTTATGACGTTAATCATGTCGCTTCTATGCTTGTCGGACTTCTTGATAATCTTTCGCGCGAATCCGTGGTAGGCCGCGTCAAAGCCTGTCGTCCAAACTTTAGAGCGGAAGCCTTCGCAAGTGATTCCCACGATTGGAATTCCAAGCTCTTCCTGCAATTCGTCGCAAACGCTCTGAACGTCGTCGCCGACAATTCCTACCGCGCAAGTGGTCAAGACAAAAATCGCGGCGGGCTTTACCCGTTCGTAAACTTGGCGGATTGTCGCCTCAAGCTTTGCGTTTCCGCCGTAGACCGTGTCTTTTTCCTGAAGGTTTGTCGAAAAGATGCGGCGCCGGCGGTTTGTCTTGTTGCGCAAGGACGCGTTGACGCGGTAAGTCATGTTGAACTCATGCAAGCACGAAGAACAGCCGACCGGTCCGTGAGAAATCACGGCCGCGTCCGTTATCATTGAAACCATGCAGCCGGCGCGCGCGGTGGAGCATCCGATGCATTGGGTAAAGGTTCGGTTGTGGTCTTTGATGCCCGCCGCCGATTGTTTTACCAAGTCGTCCGCGTTGCCCAAAAATCCTGTGATGGAATTGATTCTAAGCTCGCGGATTTGCACGTCCGGCAAAGCAAGGTTCACTGTTGACATACTGTTCTCCTATTAAAAAGAAATTACGAATGTTGCCGCCTATTGCGGATTGATAATTAAAAAATCAATCCGCAAAAAGAGCGAGTCAAGGCTTTAAGCGGTAGCGCGCCTTGACCGCTCTTACTTAACTGGAATGACCGCTCCGTTGTACTTGTTCTTAATCCAATTCTGAACGTCGTCGCTGAGCAAAACTTTCACAAGCTTTTGAATCGCGGGATCGTTGGCGCGGCCAGCCTTTGTTACGATGATGTTTCCGTATGGGCTGTCGGGCGATTCCTGCGCCAAGATGTTTGTCTTGATGCCGGACTCCAAAACCTTGTTGGTGTTGTTGACGAACAAGTCGTAGTCGGCGCGCGTCGGAATGATTTGGAAGGCGTTTATTTCGACAAGCTTTACGGGCTTTAGGTATTCAACGATGTCGCCTACGTTCGCGTCAAGCGCGCTCAAAGAATGTTCGCTCAGCTTGATGTAGCCTTGGTCGTTCAAAAGCTTAAGACCGCGATACTCGTTGGTTCCGTCGTCAGGAAGCGCGATGACCGCGTTCTTTGGCGCGTCGGCCAAGTTCTTGTATTTGTCGGAATAAATCGAAATCGGCTCAACGTGAATGGCGGCGACGCTCACCAAGTCCCAGCCGTTTTGCTTGTTGACTGAATCCAAGTAAGGCTTGTGCTGGAAGTAGTTGAAGTCCGCCTCGCCGTTGAATGTCTTTTCGTTTCCCAAGTTGTCCGAAGCGTCCTGCAAGGTGACGACCTTGATTCCTTCCTTGAGCAAGGCGGGCGCCGCATAGTCGATGATTTCTTGGTGGGGAACCAAGTCGATGATTCCTTTGAGCGTGACGATTCCGTCTTTAGAAGCGGAAGAGCCGCCCTTCTTTGCGCAAGAGGCGAGCGAAAGAGCCGCCGCGATTCCAAAAATTCCTACGATAATTTTTTTCATAAAAGTTCTCCTCTCATTTTTTTGTAAATAGCGGATTACACCAATCCGCGCGTTTTTAAAATTTTGTTCGACACAAAATTTCCGACGCTTTGGACAATCTGAACAATCGCCACCAAAACGTAAATGCAAGCCAGCAGCTTGTCATGCTGAAAGCGCTGGTAGCCATAGCGCACCGCTACGTCTCCGATTCCGCCCGCGCCGAACATTCCCGCAAGAGCCGTCATCGAAAGGACGGCTATCACCGTTATCGTGAAGCCGCGAATCAAAGACGGCAAGGTTTCGGGAAGCAGCACATGGAAAATGATTTGCAAGTTAGACGAGCCGATTGATTTTGCGGCTTCTATCTTTCCCTTGCTGATTTCCAAAAGGCTGCTTTCTACAACGCGCGCGTACATCGGAATGCAACTTGCCGCGATAGCGACAATGCATGGATTCGCTCCGTAACTTTTTCCAAACAAAAACCGCGCCAAAGGTATGAGCATGATTATCATCACCATTTGCGGCAAAGAGCGCAGGGTGTTGATCAGCCATCCCCAAACTTTGTAAACGGCGCCGATTGGAAAAAGTCCGTCGGGGCTTGTCACAGTCAACACGACCCCGAGCGCCAAACCAAACACGAGCGCAATCAGGCTGGCCAATGCCGTCATGTACAGCGTGTCAAAAATAGAAGGCCAAAGCTTTGACCATATTTCCGCCGAAACTGACGAGCGCAGCACCGCCCATAAACTGTTGTCCAACAAACTCATGCCTTCCCCCTTTTTTAAATTGTATACATTCCGTTTTGCTGCAAGCTGTCCTTGTTCAAACGGAAGAAAACTTTGGCGAACAAATCTCCTGTGCGGCTTTCCGGATTGTTGAAAATGTTTCGGACGCTTCCTTCCTCGACAATCTTTCCTTCTTCCAAAACAGCCATTCTTTGGCAGGCGTATTTGACCGCCTCAAGTTCGTGCGTTATCATCAAAATCGTGATTCCAGTCTTGTCATTTATCTCTTTGAGCAAGTCCAAAATTTGCAGGGTGGTCTGCGGGTCAAGCGCGCTTGTCGCCTCGTCGCTCAAAAGAACGTCGGGCTTGTTTATCAGGGCGCGCGCGATTCCCACGCGCTGTTTTTGTCCGCCGCTCAAGGCTCCGGGGTAAACGTCCAGCTTGTCGGTGAGGCCGACCAATTCCGCCGTCTCTTCCACGCGTCGCTTTATTTCTTTTTTGGGAACTCCGGAAATCATGAGCGGGTAGGCGATGTTTTTCCAAACGGTCTTTGCCTCGAACAAGTTGAATGTCTGGAAAATCATTCCCACGCGGCGGCGGAAAAGGCGCAAGTCCTTTTTGCCCAGCGCGAGAACGTCGGTTCCGTTAATCACGACCGAGCCTGAGTCCGGGGTTTCCAAGCGGTTTATGCAGCGGGCGAGCGTCGATTTTCCGGCGCCAGAAAAACCGATGATTCCAAAAATTTCGCCTTTATATATTGAAAGATTTATTCCGCGCAAAACCGGCAGCTCTTGGCCATGAGGATAGTAACTCTTATAAAGGTCAGAAATTTGGATGTAAGCCATGCAGTTCCCCCGTAAAAAACCTATTAAACCGATAGGTTATTTTCTACGATATGGGGAATTTAACGGGAATTACCTACTTTGTCAATAGGGTTTTGTATAAAATATTTTTATGGGGAGTTATAGGATTTAAATATAGGGAGGAAGTGTGGGAGGAAAGATGTCCGGGTCAAGCCCGAACATGACATCAAGACCCATGTCATTGCCCGGCGTGACCGGGCAATCTTTTGTGGAAAAAGTTGCTTTTCTAACTAAAAATCGCCGCGTCTGGGAGCGTTTTTTCCCTTACGCGCCGTTAAATTCCTTTAGCAATTGCATGTCTGAACTTTCTTCCGTTCCGCAAAGCGTAAGAAGGCCGCCCGTGACAAAAGCGTTGGCGCCGCTCAAAAGCGCCTCCCTTCCGTTGTCCAAAAAGTTTTTGCGGCCGGCCGCCAAGCGGATTTGGCTTTTGGGATTTACGAACCTAAGCATGGCGATTGTCCTGTAAAAATCTTCGTCGGCCAAAGGCGGCAGGCTTTCAAAGGGCGTTCCTTTCACCGGGCTAAGGACGTTCACCGGAATCGAGTCGGCGCCGATTTTCCTAAAGGCAAAGGCCGCGTCGATTCTGTCTTGGACGCTTTCGCCCATTCCGATTATGCAGCCGGAACACAATTCAAGGCCGCATTTTTTTATCGATTTGACCACGCGCATTTTTTGCCGGTATGTGTGGGTGGAACAAATCTCTGGAAAATATTTTTCACTTGTCTCAAGGTTGTTGGCCGCGCGGCTGGCTCCGGCTTCCTTTGCCGCCAAAAGGCGCTCTTTGTCCAAAAGGCCTAGCGACGCGCAAACTTTTAGGCGGCCGCCAAACTTTTCTTTTATCGCGCGGATTATTTGAAGCGCCTTTTGAAAATCCTTTCCGTTCAAGTCGCGGCCGCTTGTTATGACGCAAATTCTTTCGGCGCCGTTTTCAGCGGCTTGTTCCGCGATTTTTAGCGCGTCGGAAAGCTCGATCATTTCTTTTGCTTGGCAGTTTGAATTCCAATGGGCCGACTGCGCGCAATACTTGCAGTCTTCGGAACATTTCCCCTGCTTGGCGTTTATCAAGGCGCAGGCGCTTATTTTTTTTCCGGCTTTCTCTTGGAAAATTTGGAAGGCGGCGCTTTTTAGCTCGTCAAGATTAGGCCAGTTGTATATTTTTTTTGCCTCCGATTTTTTTATCATGCAGCCGCCGTAAATGACTTTGTTTTTTGTCCGCTCAAGGAAATCGCTTTTGTTCGCGCCGCCGCGATTTTGGCCGCGCAAAGATTGCGCCGCCTGCCGCCTGTTTTCAAGCGCCTTTCGCTTTGTCTCGGCCTTTTCCAGCATGACAAACAAGAGCGCCTGCATTTCAAAGAGCGCGAGCGAGGCCGCGCCAAAAAGGCTTTTTCGCCTGCGCGCGCTAGTCCTTGACCGCGCCGCCAGTTTTATTTTTTGCCATTCGGAAAATATTTGCGGAATAAAATTTATAGCCAGCGTTACGACAAGCGGCAGGCGCAGCGCTTCTTGCATTTGAAGCATTGTCGTAGTTTCAAAAACGCATTGGGCGGCCAAAGCGGAAACAAAAAAGCGCGCCGTGTACAAAAGCGCGTAGGCGGCGCTGCCTGCCCAAGAGGCGGCGGGACTTCCAATGATTTTTAGCGCGAAGACCATAAGGCCGATGTAAAGGACAAATCGCAAATTTAAAAGCCCCTTCCAATTGGCGCCCGACAAAAAAAAGAGCGCGGCGCTTGCCAAAAAGGCAAGGGCGCATCTTAGGGCCGTCGTTCTTGGACTTTCCCAAAAGACAAAAAAATTAAGGGCGAACAAAAAAATCATTTTTAAAAGAGCCGGCGCTTTGTGAAGGGGCGA
>CADCCO010000094.1 GCA_902799965.1 uncultured Spirochaetaceae bacterium | reverse complement strand
TGAGCGCTTCCAAGCCCATCGGGCCTCGGATGTGAAGCTTTTGCGTGCTGATTCCAAGCTCGGCGCCAAAGCCGAACTCAAAGCCGTCGGTAAAGCGCGTTGAGGCGTTGACGTAAACGCAGGCCGCGTCCACTTTGCTTTGGAAGGCGCGGGCGCGCGCCCGGTTGTTGGTCACAATCGATTCGCTATGCTTGGTGTTGTGGGCGTTTATGTATTCTATCGCGTCGTCAACGTCTTTTACGCTTTTTACGACGCATTCGTAATCCAAAAATTCATTTCCATAATCTTGGTCCGTCGCGGCCACGACGCAGTCGGGCCTTCCGTTTTTTTGGGTGGAACTTTTTAGCGCTCCAATGCATTCGGGGTCGGCGTGAAAAGTCACGCGGCCTGCAAAGCGTTCCTCAAGTGCGGGCAAGAATTTTTCCAAAACATTTTGGTTTACCAAAATCGCTTCTATCGCGTTGCAAACTCCGGGGCGTTGGATCTTAGCGTTCTCCGCTATGTCAAGCGCCATGTCCAGGTCGCCTTGGTCGTCAACGTAAAGGTGGCAGACGCCGCTTCCGGTTTCGATTACTGGAATGCGGGCGTTTTGCACGACGCTTTGGATAAGCTTTTTTCCGCCACGGGGAAGAACCACGTCTATCAAGCCGCGCGCGTTCAGTATTTTGTCAACGTCGGAATGGTCTTGGCTTTCCAAAAGCTCTATCGCAGCAGCGACTCCGTCGGGGCAAGAAGAAAGGCCTTCTTTTATCGCGGCGCAAATCGCTTTGTTTGATTCCAAGGCCGCCGAAGAGCCGCGCAGCAAAATCGCGTTTCCGCTTTTGTAGGCAAGGCAAAAAGCGTCAACCGTAACGTTGGGGCGGCTTTCGTAAATTATGCAAACAACTCCAAGCGGAACCCTGACGCGCTTTATCTGAAGGCCCTTGGGGCTTTCCCAGCCGCCTTCGACTTTTCCGATCGGATCTTCATGGTCGATTACGATTTGAACGCCTTGGCCACGTCGATTTTGTTTGCGTTAAGGATGGCGGCGCGGTTTTTGTTCAGCGAATCAATCACGCTTTTTAGCGCGGCGTTTTTTTGGCTTGCGTTTTGAAGGGCAAGAATGGAGGCGGCGCTTTTTAGTCCGCCGCAAATTTGTTCAAGGTCCATAGGCGCGCCTTAGTAGTTGGCCAAGAAGAACATTCCCAAAAGCATGGCGACGCGCGCCTTGTCTTTTTCCCAATCCTGTTCTTTTGGAAGGCTGTTCACATAAAGCCAGAAAATTCCAAATTCCGGATCGATGCGAAGAGCGTATTCCTCAAAGTCTTCGCCCTTGGATTGGTTTCCGAACATCAAGTAAACCACATCGCCCACGATTTGCAAGAGCGCCGGGTATGAGGCGTTCCACTGGCCTTTTGAAACTGCGTCGCTGTATTCATTCAGTTTGTAAAGAACGTTTTCCTTTAGTTCCGCGTCAGACTTTTCTATCCAAGTTTTTTGCGCCAAGAGCGAAAGGTTTTTTTGAAAGCTTGAGATGAGCTTTTGCTCAAAGTCGTCGGCTTCTTTTGAAAAAAGATTTTTTCCCGCGCCAAACTCAAGCGCGATTGTGTCAGCCGCCGCGACGAAATTTTTTCCTTCCACAAATTCAGAAATGGCGCCTAAAATTTTTTTATCTACATAACTGTTTATTGTTTTGTCAAAAGTCATAACTTATTTTACTTGTTATGAAAAAAATATTCAAGAGTTTGGGGAATTTTACAGCATGTTTCATTCCTCTACTCCCGCAAACACCCAATCGGCACTACATAAACGCCGTCGTCGCGGCGATACGCAAACTTGCCTGCGCCGGTAAGCACCATCAAAAACGACGGCTCCTTCATTTTTTTTGTGTCAATCTTCGCGCTGAACTTCTTTAGGTTTTCGGCGCCTTCTTCTATCAACCTGTCGCCGCCAAGCTTTATTTCGATAAGACCAAAAGAACCGTTACGCAGGTGGATGACAGCGTCGCATTCAAGGCCGGACTTGTCGCGGTAATGATAAACTTGGCCGTCAATGCTTTCAGCGTAAACGCGAAGGTCGCGCGCGCACAAGGTTTCAAAGAACAAGCCCATCGTGTTCAAGTCTTTCACAAGGTCATTCGGGCCAAGGCCAAGGCTTGCGGTCGCAATCGACGGGTCGATAAAATAGCGGGTGTCGGAAGTCCTGATCGCAGTCTTTGAACGCAAGTTCGGATTCCAGGCAGGCATGTCATCGATTACAAAAATTTTTCGTAAGGCGTTTGTGTAAGCGTAAACCGTGTCTTCTGTAAGCGATTCCGCTTCATTGGCAAGAATGTCATCCCTAAGCGCGGTGTAGGCGGATTGCGTTCCCTGATGGCGGGAATAGGATTTCATAAGCCGCTTTGTCCGTTCGGAATCACGCTGAACGCCATCCACTCTCGAAATGTCCGCGTTCACAATCGCGTCAAAATAATCAAATGCTTGGTCAAGCGCAATGTCGTCATCCATGTCAATCGCCCCGGGCCAACCGCCTCGGCAAATCAAAAAGGCAAGCCTGTCCAAGTCGTCAATTTTATTTTTTGCCAAAAGCTTTTTGGGCTGGTTGAACAGTTCCTTTAAACTGACTTCGCCAGTCGAATCCCCCGACTCAAACAAAGCCATAGGACGCATTTTTATCCAAGCAAAACGGCCTGTTCCCGAATGAAAGATTTCGTCAGTTTCAGGCGGAACCGCGGAACCGGTAAGAATGAACTGTCCGCGCTTTCTTCTGTGGTCAACTTCAAAACGAATCGCGTCCCACAACTTTGGCGCGATTTGCCATTCATCTATCAAACGCGGCGCGTCGCCTTCCAACAGTTTTGACGGATCTATGTCCGCAGCGACAAGATTTGCCGCCACATCGCCGGGTTTTGACATGTACAAAACGCTTTTTGCCATTTGCTCGGCTGTCGTCGTCTTGCCGCACCATTTTGGGCCTTGTATAAGGACAGCGCCCTTTCCTTGCAGTTTCCGGGCTAGAGTTGCGTCTATAATTCTAGGTTTGTAGTCGTTCACACCTTTATTTTAGCGCGTATTTGGCGTTTTGGCAAGTTTTTACTTGGCGAATTGGCGGTTTTTCATTTGGCGATTTGGCAAGTTTTTACTTGGCGATTTGGCAGATCCCCTCTAATACCTCATCCGCGTAAACTGGACGCTACCCGCCGACTCGTCAACTGTGACCAAGCCAAAGACGCGTTCTTCCAAGTAGGAGCCTACGACCGCCTCTTTGAATGAGCCAAAATCGTAGTCGCGCGGCGAATGGGTGTGGCCTTCAAAAACGTATTTGACGTTGCTGGCGGCAAAGTCGGCGATTAGGCGGGCGCGCTCTTGAACGTCGTCCAGCGCAAAATAAACAAGGCCGCCGGCGTAAACGGGGTAGTGCATAAAAACGATTTTTGGACGGCTTGACGCGGCTAGCGCTCTTTCCAAGCTTTCGATTTGCGAGCCGCCCAAAGTTCCGTTGCCTGTGTCCAAGAACAAAAAGTCAAAACCGCTGTTTTGGCCGCCGCTTGCGTTCAGCGTAAATTTGTAATACGAATTGTAAGGGTAAATCGTTTTGCTCCAAACTTCCCAGCCGTCGTTGTAAAGGTCGTGGTTCCCCAAAATCGAATACACCTTGTAGTCGCTTGCGCCCAGCGCTTTTTTTCCTGCGTCAATCCACGCTTGCGCCGCGATGTTAAAATACAAGGCTTCGATTTCGTGGCCGCCGTCAAGAGTGTCGCCAATGTTCACAATAAAGCGCGGGCGGGCGCCTTCGTCTTGGCTTTGCAAAAGTTCCTCAAACTTTTTTAGAAAGAACGCGTCGGCGCGCGCGGTTCCGTCTTTTCCAAAGTGGCTGTCTGTCAAAACAATAAAACTGTAGCGCGCGTTTTTTCCGATTTGAGGAAGCTGGGAGCTGGGAAGCTCTATGGGGATTTGCGCGCGGTCTTCCACGCCTGTTTCCCAAAACAAAAAAAGCGGAAGCCCGTAATTGCACGAGGAAAAAAGCGCGGAGAAGAAAAGCGCGGCGAACAAAAATTTTGGAAAAAGAATTTTTTTCAAAACATAACCCTCATGTTGCATTTTACCATAACATGGTTAAAGTATGCCACTGACGCAAAAAAGTCCGTCATTCCCAATTCGACAAGCGCTCCAAAGCGAATGGTCTCTTTTATGTTCCACGCGGCGCCAACAGTCCATTGCGGGCAAAAAAGCATGGGGTAGCGGAAATAATTGTAAGCGCCGAGCGAAGCGAACAGTTCAAGTCCGCTTTTCCAAACCTTGTCAATTTCTGCGTAAGCCACAAAGTCGCCGTCCATTGTCGCGAATGTGTTCGCTGCGTCAAAGGCGGCGGTCTTCAGCGAATATCCTGTTCGCGCGGCAAAGGAAAGGCCGTCAAGCGAAATCCAGCGGACTTCCAACTCTTCCAGAATGTCGTTTTGCGTGTAGGCTCCGGCTGAGCGCTGCATGTGCCAAGCCGTTGAAAAGCCAAAGCGCCAAACGCCTCCTTTGCTATGGATTGCGAGCGGAAGCCACGACGAGCGCGCCGTCAAGTCTACAAGGCTTGAGCTTGCTTGAACTCCCGCATGAACTGAGAACGGCTGCCAGTCAAAACCGTATTGCGCTCCGCCCCAAATTTTTTTTCTGTCAATTCCGCGGTCAACGGTTCGGCTTAGTTCAAGTTGGATGAACTGCTTGGGCTTTTCGTCTTGCGGCAAGAATTCAATTTTGGCAAACGCCGCTCTGTGGGTAAATAAGATAAAAGGAATAAAAAAGGCGAAAAACTTTTTCATTTTAATTCTGAAAATTAGAAAAAAAAACGGCGGCTTAAAACGCCGTCGTCTTAGTGGAGATGATCGGACTTGAACCGACTACCTCTTGCATGCCATGCAAGCGCTCTAGCCAGGTGAGCTACACCCCCAAACAGTAAAGGCATTTTATCCTTTTTTTGAAATTGTGTCAAGTAGTGGTTAAGAAAAAAATGCGCGCGGAAGACGGCGCGCTTGTTCTACTTAAACGAGCTTCTTGTGTAGGGGCTGCCGATCCACATCCAGACGTCTTCGCCGCTTCCGATGTAGTCCTTGCGCTTGCCTTCTATTAAGAATTGCACGCTTTCCACCGTGGCAAATTCAGTGGCGGTAAAGACCACTTGCATAAGCTGCGCCCGGTAGCCGTCCGCGCCAATCGCGTTGAATTCAAATTCCTCGCTAAAGTTTAGGGCGGCGATTCCTCCGCGGACGCTGGCGCCCAAAAGCCGTGTGCCCTGGGGAATCAATGTCATGCATTTTTCCGAAGATTGCGGGCCGGCCAAAAGAGCCTTGATTGTGTCGGTTAGCGGCGAGTCGCTTTTTGGGATTTGGCGGACGACGCTTTTGCGGTTCACGTTGCCGTCCGCGTCCACTTGGGCAAAGAACAATTTTGCGTTCATCATCGCGGCGGGCTTTGGCTTTTCCGGCGGCGGCGCGGGCTTTTTGCTTTCTTCCGTTTTGGCCGCGTCCCTGCCTTTTGCGGAGTTTTCGGCGGCGTCTCGCTTTTTTTCGCTTTCGGAATTTTTCGCGCTTTCGTTGGCGGCGGGGCTTTCTTCCGCGCTTTCTTGGGCGGCGGCCAGGTCGTTCAAGTCGTAGGAGCCGGGTTCTTGCGTTTCCTTTTCTCCGGGAACGGGCGCCACGTCAACGTCCAAAAGTCCGTTTGTCTTGCTTTCTTTTTTCTTTGTTTCGTAGTTCTGAATGAATTCCGGCGTGGAGCCGACGACGCGCTCAAAAAAATTGGTGGACTTCAGGTTGGCCGCAAAGTCGTCCTTCTTTGCCAAAAATACTATTATAAGAATTATTATCAGGAGGAGCCAAATCGCGGCGAAGATTCCGTTCCGCTTGGCTTTTTTAGAATTTTTCCCACTCATAAATTCATTATAGAACAACTTGAATTTCTTTTCAAGTTGCGCTACAATTTTTACGGTTTAGACAAATTCTCAAACTTTGTCATTTTGACAAAATAAAGAAATTGCAAAAAGAGAGGCCCAATATGATGGACGTAAAAGACAAGACAGTGCCGCGCTTGATTCAAGAAGTGGTAAAAAAGAATCCCGACGCGCCGGCGCAATATTCAAAAAATTCCAGCGGCGAATTTGACTGCTTGACTTACGCCCAAATGTGGCAAAAGGCCGTTGACTTTGCCGGCGGCTTGCTTTCTTACAACGTCCAGCGCGGAGAGCTCATCGGCCTCATCAGCGAAGACCGCGCCGAATGGCAGCAGGCCGACCTTGGCCTTTTGGCGATTGGCGCCGCCGACGTTCCGCGAGGAACCGACGCAAGCCCTTCCGACCTAAAATACATTTTGTCCTTCACCGACTGCCGCATTTGCATTGTTGAAACTTGCGCGGCCGTAAAAAAAATCTTGGCGCTAAAGGCCGACTTGCCCGACTTAAAATATTTGGTGATGTTCGACGAGCCCACGGAAGAAGTTCTTTCGCTCGCAAAAGACTGCGGCGTTGTCATTCACCCATTTGAAGAAATTTTGGAAAAGGGCCGCGCCTTCAACAAAGAAAACCCCGGCCGCTTTGACGAGGAAATCGCCAAGGGAAATTGGGACGACACCGCCGCGATTATTTTCACCAGCGGAACGACAGGCGTTCCCAAGGGCGTAACGCTGAGCCACGGAAATTTCTTGACCCAGCTTGTCGAAGTCACGGACAGAATCAAGTTGTGGCCGGGCGAGAACGCGCTTGCCATTCTTCCTGTATGGCACGTTTACATGCGCGAGGTTGAATACGTAATTCTGAGCCAGGCTTGCGCGATGGCCTATTCAAAGCCGATCGGAAAAATTTTGCTTGAGGACATGTCCAAGATGAACCCGGTTATTTTGCCGGGCGTTCCCCGCGTATTCGAAGCGGTAATGGAAGGCGTTGACAGAAAGATGCGCAGGACCGGCGGAATCACATTGAAGCTCTACAACTTTTTTGTCCGCGTCGCCATCCTTCATTCGCGCATGCACAGAAAAATGTTCCGCCAAAATTTTATGCCCAAGCAGGAAGTCACTCCGCTTTGGTGGATTTTGTTCCTGATTCCGTGGACTCTTTTGTTCCCGCTCAAGGCCTTGGGCGACGCAATCATTTTCAAAAAAATCCGCGCGATGCTCGGAAAGAATTTCCGCGCCGGAATCGCGGGCGGCGGCTCGTATCCCAAAAACGTCGACGAATGGTTTTGGGCGCTCGGCGTTGAGGTTGTCGAAGGCTACGGCTTGACCGAGACCGCTCCGATTGTCAGCGTGCGCCACATCACAAGGCCGGTTTTTGGCTGCGCGCATCGTCGATATGGAAGGAAACGATGTTGGCAGGGGAAAGAAGGGCGTGCTTCAGATTAAGGGCGGAACGGTAATGAAGGGCTACTACAAGCGCCCCGAGCTTACGGCAAAGGCCATCGATTCCGACGGCTGGCTTGACACCGGCGACCTTGCGATTATAGGCATGGGCGGTGAGCTTAAGATTTTGGGCCGCGTAAAGGACACGATTGTTTTGCGCGGCGGCGAAAACGTGGAGCCGGTTCCGCTTGAGGTAAAGCTTGAAGAGTCGGTTTACATTCAAACCGCCGTCGTCATCGGCCAAGACCAGCGCAACTTGGGCGCCCTTATTCTTCCCAACAAGGAAGAGTTGGAGCTTTGGGCCAAGGAAAACAACGTTGCCGCCGAATCTTTTGAGGCCTTGCTCGAAAAGGAAGAAGTCTACAAATTCTTTGACTCGATAGTGCGCGACATCATCAGCTCCAAAAACGGCTTCCGCGCCTTTGAGCGCATTCCCCGCTTCGCGCTCTTGTCCAAGCCCTTTGAGGTTGGCCGCGAGCTTAGCGCCAAGCAGGAACTTATGCGCTACAAAATCAGCGAGCTTTACGCCAAGGAAGTCAAGGCGATATTTAAGGAATAGGCCGCTCGTGCCGTTGCTTGTAAGACCTTAATAGTTGTTTCGAGCGGTTTCGCCGC
>CADCCO010000093.1 GCA_902799965.1 uncultured Spirochaetaceae bacterium | reverse complement strand
TCACCCGGCGAAAAAGCGGCGATAGAGGCTAAAGCAAAATTGGCCGGAAAAACCGTAAGCCGCTATATAATAGACTTGGCGTTGAACTCGTTGTAAAAACGCTTTCTGAAAACGGAAGGTGGTACTACTTTTTCCGGCACCGCCGTGGTAGCCGTAACCGGAATATTTTTTTCTGCGCCGCTTTCCATTACTTTACCACCAAAACAGCGATAAGCATTACAAGCGCCGCAAGCCGAAAAATGTTTGACAGAATGTTCATTTGCTTCTTTGTGACCATTGACAAATCTCCGAACAAAGATTAAACTGTAAGAAAAAGCAAGGTGGCGAGCTTTGCTTTTTCCTGGTTACTTCTGATTCTATTGAAGAATCATAACCAGTAGCGCAACTACAAACAAGCCGAAGTTGATTATTAGATTTGCAACGTCTAACCAACTCGGCTTTTCTTTTTGCTCTGACAGTTCGTACATCCTTAAAGGTATTATTGTACCACCTTCCAAAAACAGAAAGCGCTACAACAAAAGGAATAAACAATGCAAGAGTCATTGCCGCAAGGCCTAAGAGTGCAAGAAAACGATAAATTCTTAAAATTCTGGAAAATCGTGCAGGAAGAAGCCTCCAAACACAACTCAGTATTTTTTTTGGATTCTGGCGAATGGAACGAAATTGAAACAGCTGAAATAAATGCGGAAGATTTGGCAGGCTGGCTTATTCCTAAAGACAAAGCGAGCGAATTCGACATTTTGTTTAAGGCTTTTGAAAACAAGACAATTTCAGATAGATTTGATGATTTTTACATGATCGCTTCTTGGAAAAGAAACAAGGATTCTTTTTCCGTATCATTCGCTTAACTAGCCGCATCGAAAGTTAGGGGCTGAGGAATTAATCAACCGACTTAAAAATGGTTCCTATATCAGAATCAGAAACATGACCTTCCATAACCTGAAAATAAATCGTTTTCTGTTTGTCCGTCAACAAGTTGCTTGCTTTTTACCATAATAAAACCAGTCAATGTAAATTCAAACATTATGAACTCCTTTTACTTTTCCATAAGAACTCAATGTTCTATTTTCTTGCTTAATCTTCCGAAAATGAAAGGTTGATTTACATCAAGCTCCAATCTTTTTTATAAAATCCTTTGGAAGTTGTATGTTATATTTCTTTATATGATAAGCAAGGTAACTGCACCAACAATATTCTTTGTCATCAAGAACATAAAAGTTGTCAGAAATTTTTTCACCCGTTACGCAATCAATCGCGTCTCTTGGACAGGATGCTTGTTTATGTCCATTTGCTAAATATGCAATAACCTTGTCTTTGTTATAATCGATTTTATCAACCAGAAAGTCATTTATGCTGCCATTTCCTATTTTTGGCATCATTTCATTAAAAAAACAAACATTCGTCATTCTATTTTAACTCCATTTTTAATGCGCCGCCTTCCGCAAACGGAAGGCCACTTAGTTCTACTTGCTTTCCACAAGCCGCTGGATTTCCTCAAGGTCTGAAAACCAATGCGTGCCGTAAAGCCAAACATGGGTGTGGTCGGCTTTTAGCATTTCTTTTAAAACACGTTTCGGAGTTTTCGCCAAGTCTATTGCGTGAACAAAACCGTCATGCGCTCTGTCGGCTTCAATGTAATCGTCAAGATCACTTGTTGATAACATTTAAATCTCCTTTTAGCAAGATTAAAACTTCTTTTCCTGTAATCAGAAGGACAATAAAAAAAATTGGGCTTGCGGAGATTCTGGATCAAGAAGATTTTACAACTTCAAAACAGCTTGTTCCATAAAGATAGTCGTCGCCGCTATCATCGACAATTCTGTAACATTCTCTATCACCTAACTGTTCGATACCTATAACTTCGTATTCAGCTCCAACAGTCAAATCAATGTTTATAGCTTTTAAGCACCTTACCGTCATTTAATTTCCCTCTTGGATTAAAATTCGATGTAGCCGCCTCTAGGCATAGACTACCCCTTTATAATTCTTGTGGCGAAGTCAAGAATTTCAATCACAAGAATCGCAATAAGAATAATCATAATCCTTTTGCCGTCTTTCATATTGACACCTCTCATAATTTGATATATTATAATCTTACTTCTTCCTAAGAAATTCGGCAAGCCATTGACAAGCTCGAAAAGCAGCGCTGCGATTGCTACCTTTTCGGCGTTCGTCAATGGCTTTTTTTCTTCCACCATATCTAAATCACCTTGAAGATTTTCAGAACCGCCATGAGAACGATTCCGTTGATGATTCCCTGCGTGACCGCCTTTAACAAAAAGTACCGTTACGTCTCGCAGATATTTTTTTATCCATTTCTTCATCCACACCGGAGCAAGGCTCCTGATGGTTATAATATATATGGGGCTTGATTATTTATCAATAGTTTTATAAGAAAACGCTTCGCCAGGTTATTGGCGTGGAACAAACGTCAAATGCTACGAAATGTTTAGGACTTCATTATTTCTGTTTCTTAACAAAGAAAAATCAGCGATAATATCATCCTCGGATTTGTGGTGCTGTTTTTGGTTCAGCATTTGAAATTTATGTATCATCGCGATGATTCCGAACAGACTTGACAGAGGCTCGGAGCTTTTGTCCGCTTTTGACCCCAACTCGACAATGCAAAACAAATGGCCCAACTCGTGGGCAATAGCAACCCTTGCCTGAACTTCGCTTGCAGTTTCGTCATAGTTTATGTCATAAGAATAATTCGGACGGTACAACCCCCAAGCCAATCCTTTTGCCGGCTCTTTTGGCTCCGAGGGATTGCATGTTATTCTAAAAAACGGCATGTCTTTGCTTTCGCGAATGTATGTTTCAAGCGTTCTGATTATGTGAGCCAAATATTGATACGAAATGCCTTTCAAGAGATTGTTGTATAGTTTCTCAAATTTGTCTATGCTTTTTTGCGATACTGAAAGCGACGCTTCTATTTTCCTTTTTGTCTCGCTGGATATTGGCTTCATAGAGATATTTTTGACAAAGCCTCTGCGTATTTCCACTTGCCGCCCAAAAAGGAAATGAGAATCATCTCATATTTTTGCTCATCCGTCGGATCGCCAATCGAGCAAAACATCTGAGGATTGCCCATGACATCTAGCAGCATGGCATTTTTCGCTTCGTAGTTATTTGAGGAAATACCCTTCGCTTGAAAAACCGCGTCAACTTCTTCGCGGTTTTTGCAATCCCTCAATGTTCCTGACATAAAAAAAACCTCAGATTATAAGCAACTGCGCGTGACAACCCCTGCGTTTATTGCGCGCAACTGAAAAAAAACAACACTTGTATTATATAGGAATTCCTGAATTTTGTCAACTTTTTCTTATAATTAGAAAAAGCAATGATCCTTGTCCTTCCGCCAAAAAATCGTTATATTAAAAATATGAAACATTTTATCATAATCGACATGCAAAATGATTTTACCACCGGCGCTTTGGCAAACAAGGACGCTGTGGACATCATTCCCAAGATTAAAGAGCGATTGAACAAAGCCAGGCTGGACAAGGCGCATGTCATTTACACAAGAGACACTCATTCCGCGGAAAATTACATGGCTTCCGGCGAAGGAAAATATTTGCCGGTTCCGCATTGCATAAAAGGAACGAACGGTTGGCAAATTGTCAACGAGCTTTGCCCAGACCAGTCCGACTTAGTCATTGACAAGCTTCATTTTGGATATGACGGGATTTTATCAACCCGGGCGATGAAGTCACAATGGTCGGAACTTGCACGGACATTTGCGTTGTGTCAAACGCGCTGGCGATTAAGATGATTGAAAATGTGGACGTGACCGTTCTTTCGGATTGCTGCGCGGGACTTACAAAAGAAAAGCACCAAGCCGCCCTTGAAGTGATGAAAAGCTGCCAGTGCAAGGTCATTTAGATCCGCCCCGCGTCTCCACTTGTGAATTTTACCCTTGCCCTTCCGCCAAAAAATCGCTATATTTAAAAGCGTAAAGTTTGCCGCGCGATGACCGTTCCGGCTCCAACAATGACCTTTATTTTTTTAACGCGCGCGGCTAAAAAACGACATTTTTTTGACCTATTATTTTCTTTACCGCAATTCAGGCCGATGTTGGACTGGCGCTGAAAATCAAACGTCTTGTGAGGAAGGTATGGAAAATTCCCAAAACAAACTCAAGCTCTTTGAAAACAAAAAGGTTCGCTACGCGTGGAACGCCGAAGAAGAGGAATGGTATTTTTCGGTTGTGGACATTGTGGAAGTTCTGACGGAAAGTCCACATCCAAGACGCTATTGGAGCGATTTAAAAACCAAATTGGAAAATGAAGGAAGTGAAGTGTACGATAAAATCGTACAGTTGAAACTGCCGGCGCCGGATGGAAAAATGCGCGAAACCGACGTTCTTTCCACAAAAAACGTCCTGCGCCTGATTCAGTCAATCCCATCTCCAAAAGCGGAACCCTTCAAAATGTGGCTGGCGCAAGTGGGCAACGACAGGTTGGAAGAATACGCCGACCCAGAAAAGGCGATTTCTCGCGGAGCGGAATACTACCGCGCCAAGGGCTACACCGACGGCTGGATAAACCAACGCCTCCAGACCATCGAAATGCGAAAGGAATTGACGGACGAATGGAAGGCCCGCGGAATTGAAAAAGAAGCGGACTTCGCCATCCTGACCAACGAAATGACAAAAGCCTGGAGCGGCCTCACTGTAAAAGAATACAAACAAAAGAAAGGCCTTAAAAAAGAAAACCTGCGCGACAACATGACGAACATTGAGCTGGTCTTGAACATGCTTGCCGAAGTAACCGCGACTTCAATTTCAAAGCAAGAAGAGCCGCAAGGCTTTGAAGAAAACAAAAGCGTCGCCGTTCGCGGAGGAAAAGTTGCCAACACCGCCAAAAAGGAATACGAAAAGGCGACCGGCTTAAAAGCGGTTTCCTCCTTGAACGCAAAAGACAAAAAAGCGCTGGAAGTAAAGAAAAAGTGAAAGAGCTTCCAGTTCCTCCACCTGTGGATTTTTTCTGCGAAACGCGCTAGAATAAAAACGTGCCCGCGACGCCTGAATTGCAAAAATATCTTTCTCTCTTGAACCCTGAACAAAAGCAGGCCGTGGAGCACGAAGGCTCGCCGCTTTTGATTTTGGCGGGAGCGGGTTCGGGAAAGACGCGCGTAATCACGACAAAAATCGCTTGGCTCATTTCCCAAAAAGGCGTGGACCCCCGCTCCATCCTTGCCGTAACCTTCACCAAAAAAGCGGCCAACGAAATGCGCGAGCGGGCCCAAGCGATGGAGCCAAGCGCGGAACAAAGCCAAATAAGAACCTTCCATTCCTTTGGCGCGTATTTTTTGCGCCGATACGCGGAGGCCGCAGGCGTTGACAAAAACTTTACGGTTTACGACGACGACGACATGGTCACTCTTATCCAAAAATCCACGCCCGGCCTAAAAAAGTCCGAGGCCGCTTCCTACGCCCACAGCATAGCGCTTGCAAAAGACTATTGCCTTCCGCCCGACAGCTTGCGGCTGGGAGAAATTTCGAGCGACCCGCTTTTTGCCGAAGTCTACGCGGCCTACCAAAAGCGCTTGCGTTCCACCGGCAACGTTGACTTTGGCGACCTGATTATGCTGCCCGTCCAAGTCCTGGCGGAGAACGCCAACATCGCGCGGCAAATGCATTACCGCTACCGCGTGATTATGGTTGACGAATACCAGGACTCCAACGTGGCGCAGTTCCTCTTTTTAAAAGCATTGAGCGGCGTTGACCAAGACAGCGGAACTTACGTTTGCGTCGTTGGCGACGACGACCAGTCTATTTACAAATTTCGCGGCGCGGAAGTGCAGAACATCCTTAACTTTCAAAAAGAATTTCCGGGAACGCAAATGATCCGCTTGGAGCGCAACTACCGTTCCACCAACTCTATTTTGAACGCCGCCAACTGCGTCATAAAAAACAACAGCGACCGCCTTGGAAAAACTTTGAGCGCCGAGCGCGGCGACGGAAAAAAGCCCGACTTGATTTTTTTGCCCAACCAAGACGACGAGGCGGCCTTTTGCGCCGAACTGATAAAAAAGCAAGTGAAGAAAGGCGGCGCCTATTCTGACTGGGCGATTTTATATAGAACAAACGCGCAGTCGCTTGTTTTTGAAAGCGAATTTCTTCACAAAAGAATTCCATATCAAGTCGTTGGAACGCTGAAGTTCTACGAGCGCGAAGAAATAAAAGACTTGCTTGCTTTCCTAGCGCTCTTGGCAAACCCCAAGGACGAAATCGCCTTTCGCAGAATAGTGAACAAGCCCGCGCGCGGTCTTGGCCCCACAAGCCAAGACAAAATCATCGACGCGGCGAAAGCGCAGGCCAACCAGGACGGCGCGCAGTCGCAAGACTTGATTCAAGTTTCAAAAGAGCTAGCGCCGTCGCTTTCCAAAAAAGCGCGCGAGGGGCTTGAAAAATTTTCCGCGCTCGTCGATTCGTTTAAGGAAAAACTAGGCGACTCTACGGCCGCGTCCGCCTCCGACGATTCCGCCGCCTCCAGCAATCCTGACGCATCAAACGATTCCGACGCGCCAACCGTTCCCGCCGCAAAAGCCGCAAGCGCGAGCCAAAATCTCGGCGCGCTCGTCGAAGAGATAATGCAAAAAAGCGGCTTGGAAGAATACCACGCGGCCGACGACGAAATCAGCGGAACCCAGCGCGTGGCCAACATGCAGGAGCTTGCCAACTACCCCCTTAACATGGACGGCCTTTTGGAATTTTTGGACTCAATCGAATTGGACAGAACGCTCGCAAGCCAAGAGGAAGAAGGCCTTGACCGCGTGACCCTGATCACCTTGCACAACACAAAGGGCTTGGAATTTAAGCGCGTCATCATCACCGGTCTGGAACAAGGAATCTTTCCGCGCGCGGACAAATCCGCCGCCGAGCTTGAAGAAGAGCGCCGCCTTTTTTACGTAGGCATAACGCGCGCCCAAGACGAGCTTTACATAACCAGCTGCGCCGCGCGCCGAATGTACGGCCGCACCGAGTTCATGCAGCCCAGCGTCTTTTTGCAGGAAGCGGGCGCGGACACCTTCCGCGTTTTGGGAAACGTTCCGCCCAGTTTTGAGCGCGCGATTAACGGCTTTTTAGGCGGCGCGGATTTTGGCGAAGAAAGAGATTCCGACTAGATTCCGACTATGGCGACGGTTTTGGCGGCGAGTATTCCGACGGCGACTTTTACGACGACACGCCGCAGTTTGGCGCGAAGGGCCGCACCTCCAACGCTTACGGCGTCTCTAGCAATTTTGGCGCCTCCAACGCTTTTGGGAGGCCGCAAAATTCCGCGCCAAAAATCAAGCACCCGCTCGCAAAAAAATACGGGCTGGGCCAAGCGGTCTACCACGACGATTACGGCTACGGCCAAATCGTAAAGGCGGAAGTCCGCGAGGGCGAGTACGTGATTCACGTTCAGTTCCAAAACGGCGGAACAAAAAAATTCTTGCCGGCCTACCAAGCCGCGCAGCTTATGGTCATCAAGGAGTAAAAATGAAAGGCGACTTGCTATTGATAATCGACATGCAAAACGTTTACGCAAAGGGCGGCGAATGGGAATGCATGGACACCGAGGGCGCGGCGGCCAACATCTTGCGCGTCGTTGAGTCCGGCGCGGCTGATTCCGCCATCATAACAAAATTCATCGCGGACAAAAATCCGCGCGGCGTGTGGGCCGACTACAACCAAAAATACAAATCGATAAACGACGACAAAAACGCCAACGAGCTTTTGCCGCAAATCGCCGCGCTGGCCGGCCGCTTTCCCGTTTACGAAAAGTCCAAGTACTCGTCGCTTAGCGTTCCACAAATCNGGCGTTTACACGGTTTATTTGACCGACGCGACCAGCGGCCTTACAAAAGAAAAAGCCGCCGCCACTTGCCTTACGCTTGAAGGCTTGTCGCCGCTCCACGTTAAATTGATGACAACCGAAGAATATTTGCAAGAAGCCAAGGCGCGCTGACCTTAAAAATTGGGTCATTCTGACTCAATTTTGGTGAAAAAAAGAGATGGCGCGTCAAAAAGACACAGAAAAATCCAACCTATACCTTAAATCTAATAAAAATTCCTCCAATCGGCAAGAAAAATCGCAAAAATTCAACAAAATTCGCGAAATTTCGCAACATTCAGCCTAAAAAACTGTCAAATTACCCGCCTTTTGGCGAATCCGCCGAGCTTTTAAAAAGTTGGCGCGATTCTTGCTTTTTTATCAACAAAAAATAAAACACAAGGGGAAAAACATGGCGAGCGAAGACATTCTTTCAACTTATCTAAAAGAAATCAGCAAAATTCCGCTTTTGACGCGCGAAGAGGAAAACGAGCTTGCCCTTAAAGCCAAAAACGGCGACAAGGCGGCCCGCGAAAAAATCGCCTCCGCCAACTTGCGCTTTGTCGTCAACATCGCCAAAAAATACCGCCACAGCGGAATGGACATGACCGACCTCATCAGCGAAGGAAACGTCGGCCTCATGACAGCCATCGACAAGTTCGACGCGTCCAAAGGCTGCCACTTCATTTCTTACGCCGTTTGGTGGATTCGCCAAAGCATTCTCAAAGCGATTTACGAAAAGAAAGACGCGATTCGCCTGCCCCTCAACCGCGTCAACGAATTGGTCAAAATCAAAAAGGCAAAGAAAGCCATTTCATCGCGCAAGACAGAAGAAGAGGAAATTCGCGAAATCGCCGCCAGCCTCAACATGGAAAGCGAGACAGTCCGCGACCTTTTGAACATCAGCCGCGAAATGATTTCCTTGGACGCGACCGTTCAAGGCGGCTCAAACGAAGAGTCGGCCTTTGGCGACTTTATAGAAGAAACCCGCTACGAAAGCCCCGAAGAGCGCAGCCTCAAAAAGGCGATGAAGCGCGAAGTGGCCGGCGTTCTTGACACGCTGAATGAAAAGGAAGCCAACGTGCTTAGGATGCGCTACGGCTTGAACGGAGCCAAGCCGATGTCGCTTAAAGAAGTCGGCGACGCTTGCAGCTTGACAAAAGAGCGCATTCGCCAAATCGAAAAAAACGCGATCGAGCGCGTCCGCGTTCCCGCGTCAATGCGCGCCTTGCAAGCCTACGTCGCTGCTTAAAGAATCGTGTCATTCCCGCGCCCAGCCGCGGGAATCTTTTTTGCAAAGGATTGTCGGGTCAAGCGCGGGAATGACATAGAGTGTCATTGTCGGGCGTGACCCGACAATCTTTTCTACAACCCAGCCAAGATTTTCGGCAAATCGTAAACTGAATCAATCTTGAGCGTTCGGCCTGGATGCGGCGGAAGCTCTTTGCTGGCGACGGAACTCTCCTGGCTAAGGTGAGTTCCGTTTTTGTTTCCCACTAGAATCGCGGTTCCGCCAAGCGCGACAAAGCCGTCCGTGTACTTGTATTGGTCGTCCAAAAAAATCGTGTCGTCAACGCTTCCGCCGATTTTTTCAAGCGCTATCTTGTAGCTTTGCGCGTAGGGCTTTCCCAAAAGGCCGCAAGCGCGTATGTCAACCACGGCGGAAAACAGGCCGGCGATTTTTAGTTTTTCCAAGACACGGTCGGCGTGCTCGCGCGGAGCGTTGGTCAAAATCACTTTGCGCTGTTCAATCGATTCAAGGAAAGGCCGCAAGCGCGGGTCGTAGGGCAGCTCGTCCGCCTCGTAGTCGGGATGGACTTTTTTAAAGTAGCCTTCTACGTCAGTCAGGCCTTCGCTCCGCAGCCATTCAAGCGTAGTGCTAAAGCGCGGAACGTTTTTCTTCCGCAGGGCGGCGGCCTCCTCCATGCCGACGTTCCAAAATTCTGCGACGGCTGCCATCATTCGATTGGTGATTCCAGCGTCCATCGCGCTGGTCGGCGAGTAAAGGGTGTTGTCTAGGTCAAAGATTATGTTTTTTACAATCATTTTATTTTGCCGCCGCCCGATTTTTGGTCGGCCAACGATTTTGGTTCGCGCCAAAAATCGCGGGTCACTTCGCGCTTCCAAAAACTTTTTGCTTTACCTTAATCGGGTGGAGCGCGTATTCGTAAAGAGTGCAGCCCTTGGCGTTGACCGCCTTGACAAATTCCATGTAGGGCGTATTGGGAATCGCTTCTTCCGCCGCGGCAATCCGTTCTTCGTAAGCGGCCATGTTCTTTTCTTCCAAAAGCATTTGCGCCATAAAAATGTTGGCAAAGTATTTTTCAAAATCGTTTGACGCAATTTGAATCGCGCGCTCGTAAATGCGCTTGGCCTTGGGCTTGGCGCCGCTTAGCACTTCGGAAACATTGTAGTAAAACTGGCCCGCGTTCAAGTAGACAATGCAATTGTCTTGGTCGGTCTCAAGCAATTTGTCGTAAACTTTTTTTTCCTGAAAGCCAAGCTTTATCATTTGGCCGCGCGGCATGTACTGCATAGTGGAATTTATCAAGTCGAACGACGACAATTTTAAATACGCGTTTTGCTCGTCAAAAGGATGTTCGGCGTTCCAATCCATTATTCTTTCGTACTGCGTCCAAATCATTTGCCGCAAGCCTTCCATTTGCGAATCTGTTTCCCACAAGTATTGCCAGCGCTCAAGCGTGAGCAAATTGTCAAAAGTGATTTTCGCTTCGTCGCTTATCTTGGACTGAATTTCGTCGCTCAAAATTTTTTGATGGTAGGCTTCCAAAAATCTCTGCGAGGCTAGATAATCCGGCTCCTGCCTTGACTGGGCGCGCTTTTCGTAAATTTGCATGAGCAGCGCTTTTTCGTACTCGTTGAATTCGCCGGCAAAAGAATTTGCTCCGCAAAAAAAACAAAGCGCCGCGAAAACAATCAGCAACCGCGTTGCAAGGCGGCCTTTATTTTTTGCCATTTGACTTTCCGTAGTATTTATTGACTTTAGCCATCGTGTCGTCCTTGTCGTTGGCGTACTCAAAGGAGTCGCAGCCGGCCTTGTTCAAATAGCGGACAAAATCCGTGTAGGCGTTGGAGGGAGAAATTTTGTCCGCCTCGGCCAAATGCGCTTGGCAGGAAGCGTTGTCGCCCATCTTGAATTCAGCTTGAGAAAGAAAAACATAGCCAAAGAATTTTTCGTAGTCGGTCGGGCCAATGTGCGTCGCGACGGCGAAATATTTTTTGGCCTTGGCGTCGCTTCCTCCGGCAATCGACGGGGCAAAGGAATACCAAAGGCCCGTGTGCAAATACAAGAGGCCCTTTTTGCAGCCTGACGACAACATCGCGTCATAAACCTTTTTATTGTCCATTCCCAAAGAAATTTTTTTGGAGTACTTGAACAAAGGCATCGAATTGTTTATAACTTCGCAGGCGGTCAGCGTGTACCATTCGCCGCGCTTTTCAAGGGGATGGCTTTGGTTCCACTCCATCACTTTGTTGAATTGGGAAAGAATCAAATCGCCGGTGGCTTTTGCCTTGTCGTCAAGCTCCCACATGTAATGGTATTGCTCGCAAACAAAAACGTTTTCAACAGCCAGCATAGCCTCTTCGCCGGCCTCGTTCTTTTTTATTGAAGAAAGAAATTCATCGCGCTTTTTCTTGAGCCATTCCAGCGCCTCTTTTTGGTCTTTATGCGCCCTTGAGTCAAGGCGAATTTGCATGGCTTCCTTCACAAGAGAATTTTCGTATTCCGTCCATTCCGCGCAAAAAACATTCGTTCCGCCAAGCGCAAAAATCGCGCCAGCCACAATTGCCGTAAAAAGTTTATTCATACTATTATAATAAACCAAATGCGAATTGGTTTCAATAGCGGCGCGCCGCGGGCTATTGCGTTTTGGTTGAAGAATCGTTTTGGAAGGCAGGCTCGTCATTCCATTCAGCGCCCCAGTGAACAGAAACCTGCCCCTCAGATGTATTAGGAATGTTCCACTTGCCGTCTTTGCGGCCCTCCCGGAAGCCCACTGTCATATCGCCGTTGTCGGTATGGTCGCCCGACCATTTAAAATACCATTTGTCGTCTTTCACGCTGTATTTAACGGTCATCGTCACGTTTCCAACAAAATCGTCTGGTCCTTCATCATGCTCATAACATGCAAAATTAATCTTGAATTCACGGTCTTTTTCAAAGCGATCATAGACGCCCTTATAGAATTTGCTTTGAGCCGATCCATATGTTGGTACGGTTGCTCCATTCATTTGTTGGTCTCCAAAACTGTAGCACATGTTCTTTTTTTTGTGAAATTTTCGGCTTGTTTTGTCTTTCATAGTCGCGCATTCGTTTGAAAGATTCTTCAAAAATCCCTCGCTTGAGTCTATTGACCAAAAATACTGCGGGTCATAGCTGCCATCCTCGTCTTCTTCCGCCTTAAGATAATGCATCCAGAATGTAAGGGTTGCCTTTTGGCTTTTTCCGGTTGTGCCTGAAACCCAATACCAATATGTTTTAGACTTTCTGTTCAGCCAGAGTCGTCTCGTCTCAGAAGGCCCCTTGCTTACTCTCGCGTATTTCGCTCCGCTTTTATAGTACATGATTGAGTCGATAGAATAAAGAGTCTGACTTTTCAAGCCGCTTATCGTAGTTGTTCCCGCTTTTAGGTCAGCTACGCTTACCTTGGTCCAAAAGTCATAGTCATCCTCGCTTATTTTATCCTTGGCGGTAGAAAGATAACTCACAAAGTTAGGCAAATCATTCGTGGCCAGTCCTAAATCTGTTGGCTTACCATAGTCACAAGCTTTGTCTCGTACAAAATGCAATAATAATCCTGCTGTTTTATCATCTGCTACTACGCGCCTGTCCGTATAGGCATTATAGCTTAGCGTCATAGTATTGCCCTTGCCGTCAGGACTTTTCAACTGCAGGTTTTCAAGCGGCCTCAGTCGCGATTCAAAAGTCAGCACGCTTTCTTTTGTTGTGAAACCGTCGGCGGCCGTGACCTTGATCCATATTTTGTTTTGGCCAAGATCCAGTTTAAATTCCTTGGCTGAAGAAAAAACTTCATAAGCGGCTCCTTCGCTCTGCTTGCATTCAATCTTTTCATGGGGCATCGTAGGCACAAGATTCAAATACACAGATTCATATATGTCAGTCAAGAATTGCGCCGACTCAAATTTAAAATCCTTAAACTTGGCGTTTTCGTCCGCGCTTGTTTTATATTGAGTCACGCTAAGGCTTGTGATGTCCTTCATCTTTGGGTCTATGGGGTCTGGATCGTTCAAGTCATCGTATCCGTCGCCGTCGCTGTCGGGGTTGTTTGGATTTGTGATAATTTTCTTAGTAGCATCGGTTATTTCTTTATGCCGCTCGGTTACGCTTCCGTCTGGAATTGAGCGAGTCTTTGTCGCCGGCTTCCAGCCGTACAATTCTTCCGCGTCCGTAAGTCCGTCGCCGTCAGTGTCTGGCTTGTCGTCGCTTGTGCCGCAGATAAGCTCCTCGTTATAGGGAACCTTGTCGTTGTCTTTGTCGACGCTGTAAAAAATGTTGATTAAATCTCCCGCCTGAACATAAATTTTTGAGATGTCCACCTCTTTTCCAGGCTCTGGTTCTGAATAATAATTATATATGTCAGACCATGATTCATTTCCACGGGTGTAAGTGTGCTGGACATACCAGGCGCCATATAGGTAGCCTTGATAGTTATAGTCCCTGATTCTTTTTATGCGGCCGCCGTTTCCAAGCGTAAGGTTTCCCTTGCTTTCGGAAATGCCCGCTATCTCCAAAAGATCCTTGATTGTGACTTTCTTATACAAGCCGTTGATGTCCACGGCCTCCGGGTTGTACAAATATTTTGTGGCCACATGATGGGTTTCGGCCTTGTGCTTAGCGGAAGGTCCGTAATCTATGTTAAGGCACGCTGTCATGGCGTTTACGGTAGTAAGAGCGCCTGTAAAGTCATTTGGGTTGACGGCGCCTTCTTTTTGGAGGGCAATAGTGTAGTTTGTGATGCTCATGTTAAGGCCGGAAGACCACTTTAAAAGATCTTCCGTTTGGGCTACGCCAAGCTTGTCGTACTTTATCGTCATCGTCCCGGTCTCTCCTCCGGGCGGAATTGTTCCAACGTTCGTAAGTTCAACGCTTGCGATGGGCTTTGGATAGCCGTTAGTCTGCCTAAAGTCAGAGATTCCTGTAAAGGTCACCGTGGCGCTCCGCACAGTATAGGCCAGATTGCTTGGATTCTTAAATTTTGCTTTTACACGAATTGTGCCGCCCGACACCGTCTTTCCCGTGGTTTCGCTTGTGGTGTGCCCTTTGGTGATGCTTTGAGAAAAGCTTTCGCTCTGGTTTCTTGAGTATGTGAATGTGTCGCCAGTGGTGACGTTTCCATTATAGCCGGCCTCAACATTAATGCTACTTTTTGCTTTCGTTTCAAAAAAATTAACTCCCGCTGTCCATGAAAAGCCAAACCCAACTTTTGTATGCCATCCGTGCGTTTCGTTGCGCGTGTGCGAGTTGGTGTTTGTGGCGCTCTGGCTGTGGACAGTCCCTTCGGTATTGGTCACTGACTCTGTCACAGTGTCAGTAGACGATGTTTGATAATTGAAGCCTATTTCAGGACGGCCCACAAACTGGATTTCCAATTGAGGA
>CADCCO010000092.1 GCA_902799965.1 uncultured Spirochaetaceae bacterium | reverse complement strand
TCAAAAACCTGCGCTATAATATATATAATGAAGATATTGTATTCGCTGATTCTTGCGGCCATGGAAATTGTTTTGGCGTTCACCATTAGCCGAACCATGGAAAAGGCAAAGAGAAACCTTCCTCTGGCTAAAAAGGCTCGCTCCATGTTGACGATGGCCTTTTTTACCATTTCTCCAAATATTTTTATCGCGCTGATTTCTCCCACTTGGGCTTACGCGGAAAAAACAGTCGTAGCGCTTTTCTTTTTATACTTTGCGTTTATCGACATGCTTCTTTTTTGCCTCTTGTATTTTTGCGTGGAATATTCGTTCCCGCATGGAATAGCGGAAAACGGATTCTTTAAAGCGCTTGTCACATTCTTTCACGACGACCTGCTCAAAATAGCAAAGCCAAAAGAACAAAAAACATCGTGGTTTGAAAAGTGCATGATTTTGCTTTTCTTTGTTCTTTTGATTGACCTTTTCAATTTAATCAGCAACTTTTGGACGGGCAGCGTTTTTAAGGTGGAACGCTTTTATTACGCGGGACTTTTCTTTGACCCCGACGTCTTCTTTAGAACCACCACAAATTGGTCGTTCGACTTGCACTTGGCGTTCTGCTACTTGATGACAGCGCTCAGCATTTTTTGCTTGGGCTACAAGGCAATCAACGCGCCGGCAATTTACAAAATTAAATACATAAGCTGCATTTTGCAAGTCGTTTTCATCGTTGTTCTGAACGGATTCTACATTTTATTCGCGCTGCCGGTTGACTTTTCAGTTCTATTGTACAGCTTGGTGTCAGCGTCGTTCTACTACTTTGCCTTCATTTACATTCCGTCGCTGCTAAGACAGTTCACGGTTCAGCGCGTCATTCAGAGCATGGACAACGGAATCGCGATTTTTGACGACGAAGACATGTGCATTTACGCAAACGACTTTATCCGCGACATCTACAGAATCAAGCCGCATCAAAATCCGATGGACGTAATTCAGCCCGTGATAAAAAGAATTGCCGACGGCCGCCCGCTTTCTGAATTGGATTCAAAAGAAGAAACGATTCACAAAATAGTCGACGACAAGGAATTCTTTTACAAGATGACCTTTTCAAAAATTGAGTCAAAGGACAAAAAATACATCGGCAGCTATTTGATGATTTACGACACCACGGAAGAAAACAACCACGAAAAGCTGGAGCGCTTCCGCAACACGCACGACCCTCTGACCGGCCTTTACAACAAGCAGCACTTTTACGATTGCGTCGCCGACATGCTTGAAGCAAATCCCGACGAAAAATATTTCATCGTTTGCTGCGACATCGGCAAATTCAAGTTGATAAACGAATTTAGCGGAATCGCGGTCGGCGACAAAATCTTAAAGTCAATGGCGCAAACGCTAAAGGAAAAGACGGTCATCGGCGAAGTTTACGGAAGAATCGACAACGACCGCTTTGCCATCTTGATTCCCAAAGACCGCTTGAACTTGCAGCTGTTCATCGACGAAAGCCAGCGCATTTTTAAGGAAACGGTAAACCTTTCCATCTTGCCCACTTGCTACTTTGGCGTTTACGAAATCGAAGACGCGGACATGCGCGTTTCGTTCATGTGCGACCGCGCCTTTATCGCGATTGACACAATCAAGGGCCAGTACCGCAAGCAAGTCGCATGGTACGACACAAAGCTGCGCGACAGCGCCTTGCGCGAGCAGCAGTTGGTCTACCAATTGCCGGAAGCGATCTCCACCGGCCAGATAAAAATTTACTTGCAGCCCCAGTCAACGATAGAAGGAAAGGCGGTCGGCGCGGAAGCGTTGGTTCGCTGGGAGCACCCCGACGAAGGAATCGTTTCGCCCGCCGAGTTCATTCCGATTTTTGAAAAGAACGGCATGATCACTAAAATCGACCGCTACGTTTGGCGCTTGGTTTTCCAAAAGCTTTTTGAATGGAAGACCGCAGGCCGCGACGACTTTTACATTTCGGTCAACATTTCGCCAAAAGACTTTTACCTTATGAGCATTTTGAACGAGTTCAACGACTTGCTGAACGAGTTTGACATTGACCCAAAGAATTTGCACATAGAGTTGAGCGAAGACGTTATGATGGGCGACTTGGAGCGGCAAATCAAGTTGATTGACCAATTGCGCAAAATCGGCTTTACAATCGAAATCGGCGACTTTGGAACTGGAAACACTTCTCTTAAAATTTTGCGCGAATGCAACATCGACATTCTAAAAGTCGACATCGGCTTTTTGCAGAACACAAATTCTCCGCGAAACGCGCACATCATCATGAAAGAATTGATTCAAATGGCGCGCAATCTTGGAATGAAGATTTTGGCCAAAGGAATCGAAGCCAAAGACCAAATGGACTTGCTGCACGACGAAGGCTGCGAACTTTTCCAAGGCTACTACTTCTCAAAGCCAATCGACACAAAGTCGTTTGAAAGAATTTACCTATGACAAAAATATTGTTCGTTTGCCACGGAAACATTTGCCGCTCGCCAATGGCGGAATTTGTGATGAAAGAATTGGCCAGGCGCGCGGGCCGTGAAAAAGAATTTTACATCGACTCCGCCGCCACCAGTACCGAAGAAATCGGAAACGGCCCCCATTACGGAACGCGGACAAAATTGGCGCAAATGGGAATCCCTTGCGGCGACCACCGCGCGCGCCGCCTTGTCCGCGCCGACGCAGACCGTTACGACTTGATTATTGGAATGGACCAGGAAAATCTTTTTTACATGAGCCGCATTTTAGGAAGCGAGGCGCGGCCCAAAATTCATTTGCTTTTGGAATGGGCCGGCCTTGAGCGCGACATCGCCGACCCTTGGTACACAGGAAACTTTGACCAAACCTACGACGACATCGACCTAGGCTGCCGCGCCCTTTTGGCGGCTCTCTAGCGGCGCTTAAAAATAATCAATAGCAACAAAGAAAATTTCATTTTATTCTCCTCTCATGTGAACCTTGCGGCTCCAGTCGTTGTAAAACTTGGCGTAAGCCTCTTTATGCTTTTGCGTGTTGTTTGAAAAAGTCACTTCGCCGTTTTTCGTGGCCCAGCAAATTTCAAACGAATCCTTGTCAACGTTAAGCGGAACCAAGCTCGTTATTCGCGCCGAAGCCTTATCGTAATCGTAATCCTTTCCCGGCTCCGACACATTTCCCTCAAAGCAAACGCCCGGATCGCCGCACGAAGAATCTATTCCCGCAAGAACAAAAACTCCGGGATAAACCGCCTCGCCTACGATATGAAAGGCCAACTCGCTTTCTTTGTATGGAACGGCTTTGGGCAAAGAAATTTTCAATTCTGTAGTTTCAGAATCGTATTTGTAATCGCTTTCAGAAAGATTGTAGCGGACGCGCGAAATCGGATGAATCGCCACAACTTCTTTTATAGCTCCAAAAAGCAAAATCGTGGAAATTTTTCCGTCAGCCTTGTTTACCGCAGTGTTCACGTAAGTGACAATAGGCTCGTCAAGCGGGAGAATTTCTTGCGCAACCTCATCCGCTTGTTGCGCTGACTTGCACGAAGAAAAAAGCGCCAACAAAGCCGCGCCCATAAAAATTGACTTTACAAAAATGTTTTTTCCCATAGCATTATTTTCGGCATAATGCTATAGTGAGTTTATGAAAACTTTTTTTGCAAATGAACTGGCCGCAAGCCCAGAAAGCCGCAACAGCGCGCAAAACTCGCGGATAAAAATTATGGGACGCGCGGCAAAGGACTCGGAAGGCATTGATTTTTTTTGGTCCGCGAGCGGCTTTGAAGTCAACTCAAACGGCTCGGAACTGTGGGCGCAAATTGCATCGGACTACGACAAATTTGAAGTGTGGATTAGCGTTTGGCTGAACGGCGTCCAAACCGCGCGCCTTATGCTCAACAAAGGAACGAACGACGTTTGCCTCTACAGGAACTTGCCAGCGGCGAAAGCAAAAAACATTCGCGTATACAAGGAAACGCAGGCGATGGGCGACGACGACAAGCACCGCTTCCTTCTAAAAAGCCTTTCGACCGACGGCGACCTCCTTCCTGTAACGCCCCAGCCGCTACGGATAGAATTTATCGGCGACAGCATCACTAGCGGCGAAGGAACTGTCGGCGCCAAAGGAGAGACGGATTGGACAAGCATTTTCTTTGGAGCGACAAAAACTTGGGCCTTCAAACTCGCCAGTTCCTTAGGCGCCGACTTTAACGTAATCAGCCAAAGCGGCTGGGGCGTGGTTTGCGGTTATGACGGCAATCTTAGCCACGCCCTGCCAAAATATTATGGTGAAGTATGCTCGGTGGCCAACCGTTTTGGCGGCGAGCGCGAATGGGATTTTTCCAATTTTGAGCCGGATTGGGTAATTGTCAATTTGGGCACAAACGACCAAAATCCTTGCCAAAGCCGCCCGGACATCGCGGAGATTTTTGAGGCGGGCGTAATTTCGTTCCTTACAAAAATTCGCGCGAGCAATTCCAAGGCCAAAATCGTTTGGTGCTACGGAATGATTGGCCACATTTTGGCTCAACAAATCGAGCGCGCCGTGGACGCTTACAAAAAGCAAAGCGACGACGACCGCGTTCAATACATTTTGCTTCCAGAAATTGACATGGAAAAGACTGGAGCCCTCAGCCACCCGACAGAAGCGCAGCAGCAAGAAGCCGCCGATTATTTGCGCTCACATATCGTAGGTCTTTAAAATGTTTTGGGCGGTAACCGCGCGGCTTTGGCGCATGTCCATCGACTGCTTTTCGATGTAACGGTGCGCCTGCTGCTCGGTCATTTCCAGGCGTTGGATAAGAACAAGCTTGGCGCGGTCCACCAAGCGGATTTCCGAAATTTTTTGCTGAAGCTTTTTGTTTTCGTCCTCAAGCATTATGATGCGGTTTCGCGCGGCGGTCAAAAGCTTGGCCGCTTGGTAAAAGAATTCCGGCGCGGCGGGCTTGGGCATTACAAAAATTCCCATGTCCTCGACATTGGCGTTTACGTCCGCCAAAATTTCATTTTCGACAATCAAGATTATGCCCGCGCTCGTTTGTTCCGCGGCGTGCAAGGCAAAGTCGTCGCCAAGCTCGTCAGGAAGAGGGCCGTCGATTACAATCAAGTCGTATTCGGCGTTAATCAATTCCTGCCGCGCCTGCGCCCCGCTCTGCATGGTTGATATGCGCGAAATTTTTTCCGAGCCGAGCATCAAAGAGAGAACTTCAAAAGTAGCGCTTGTGTTTGAAACGATTAATACGCTGTCCATTTGTTAAAGGCCAAAAGCTTTTAAAGTCACTTCCGGAAGAATCGATTTTATGAAATCGCTTTTCTTGGCCGCGGCAATCGCGCTGTCAAGGTCTTTGGGCAAGGCGACAAGATTTTTCTTCTTCGCGTCTTCGTCAGAAATTTTATACAAGTCAAAATTGATTTCGTCCTGCAGCTTCATCTTTTTTTGAATGCCGTCAAGACCGGCCTTTAAGATTAAAGTCAATGCCAAGTACTGGTTGCACATCGGGTCAGGCGAGCGCAATTCAATGCGGCGGAATTCTTCTTTTGCCGCGGGAACCCTGATGAACTGGCTTCTGTTTTGGCGGCTCCAAGAAACATATTTTGGCGCCTCAAATTTTCCAAGCCGCTCGTAAGACTCTTTCACAGGATTCGTAAAGAGGCTGATGTCCTGCGCGCGCTCAATGATTCCGGCCATAAAGGATTTTGCTTCGTCGCTCAAGGGGTCGTCGGCAAAAATGTTTTTTCCGTCTTTAAAGACCGAGACGTTTATGTGCAAGCCGTTGCCCGGCCCGCTTGCGGCGGTGACGGGGCTAAAGTCGGCGTAAAGGCCGTTGGAGTTGGCGACGGTGCTTACGACAGTTTTGAATGTGGAAAGATTGTCCGCCGCGTTTAGGCAGTCCGAATATTTAAAGTCAACTTCTTGCTGGCCGGGGCCGGACTCGTGGTGGGAGCTTTCGGGCTGGATTCCCATTTGCTCAAGGTAAAGGCAGATTTGGCGGCGGACATTCTCGCCTTTGTCCAAGGGAGCCAAGTCGCAGTAGCCGGCGCGATCAAGCGGAACGTCGGTGCACTCGCCTTTTTCGTCAAGTTTAAAAAGATAGAACTCGCATTCTGTTCCAACCTTAAGCCCATAGCCGGATTTTTTTGCCTCTTCGACAGTTGAAGACAAAAGCGTTCTCATGTCGCCTTCAAAGGGTTTTCCATCGGGATAGCAAATGTTGCAAAAAAAACGTACGACTTTTCCCTGCTGGGGCCGCCAAGGCAAAACGGAAAGCGTGTAAGGATCGGGAATCAAAAACAAGTCGCTTTCGGTCACGTTCAAAAAACCAGGAACGGAACTTGCGTCAAAAGAAATGCCGGAGTCAAAGGCCCGCTCCAATTCGTGCGGCTGAATCGAAATGCTTTTTGTGTTTCCAAAAACGTCCGAAAAAAACAGCTTGATGAACTTTACGCCGTTTTCGGAAATGTACTCCAAGACTTCATTTTTTGTATACATCTTCTTCTCCTTTTATTCGACAGTAACTGACTTGGCCAAATTGCGCGGCTTGTCGGGGTCGTTTCCGCGAAGCACGGCGCAGTAGTAGGCAAAAAGTTGCGCGGGAATTATCGTAAGCATTGGCGCGAACGCGGAATCAATGCTGGGTATTCTCATAATTTCGTCCGCCGTGTCCGAGAAAATCTCGCCACCGTCTTGAGTAATCACAAGCGTGTATGCGCCGCGCGTCTTTACTTGAACGACGTTGGACTTTGTCTTTTCGTACAATTCCGGGTCGTTTTGCGGAACGCTTTCCAAAGCGGCCAAAGACTTTTCGTATTCCGCTTGCGTGATTGTCGAGCGCTCCATTCCCGCCTTCAAGGCCAAAAGGTAAAGGCACAAAAGCTGCGTGCTGTACGCCTTGGTCGACGCGACCGAAATCTCGGCGCCGGCTCTAGTGTAAATCACATAGTCGGCCTCGCGGCTGACTGTCGAGCCAACGCAGTTTGTTATCGCAATCACCTTGGCGCCGGCGCCTTTGGCCAAGCGCATGGCCGCCAAAGTGTCGGCGGTTTCGCCGGACTGGCTGATTACGATAAAGATGTCGCTCTTGTTCATGATTGGATTGCGGTAGCGGTATTCAGAAGCGATGTCCACTTCCGTAGAAAGGCGCGCGAATTTTTCAAAGGCGTACTTTGCGATTTGTCCGGCGTAGCTTGCCGTTCCGCAAGCGGTGATGACGACGCGGCCGGCGTTTTTCCAATCGACGTTTTCCTTTAGTTCCTCAAAGTGAATGTCAACGGCCTTTCCGTCCTTTTGAACCAAGCGCGGGCGCAAAGTGTCGGTCATGGCCTTGGGCTGCTCGTGAATTTCCTTTAGCATAAAGTGGGCGTAGCCGCCCTTTTCCGCGCTTGAAGCGTCCCATTCAATGTGGGTGGCCGCGCGCGAATGTTT
>CADCCO010000091.1 GCA_902799965.1 uncultured Spirochaetaceae bacterium | reverse complement strand
GTTATTGTCGCAACAGGAACGGTCGCGGTCAGCTCGCCCGCCACGGTAATGGCTTGGCCAGACTCAAGGTAAACGTCGTTGCTTTTTTCCTCGCCGTAGGGAATGGAAGCCGAGCCGCTCATGCTAAAGGTTCCGTCATAAACATAGACGGCGCCTCCCTTTCCGTTTGTGGTGTTGGCGTTTATTGTTCCGCCTGACACGGCGAACGAGCCGCCTTCCACAAAAACGCCGCCGCCCGAGCTTAGGCTTCCGTCGCCTTTGTCATCGGTTGAATTTTGCGTTATGGAGGCGCCGTCTTTCATATCAAAGGAGCCGCTGCTGTTGCACACTCCGCCGCCGTAAAAAGCCGCGCTGTTGGATTTTATCAAGCCGGAATTAAAGGCCACGCTTCCGCCGTCATTGTAAACGCCGCCGCCGTCCGAGCCGGAGTTTGCGCTTATTTCGCCGCCATTTATGGTTAGCGAAGCGCCGTTCGAAACATACACGCCGCCGCCCCAGTTTGAGCTGGCGTCTTTGGCTTGGTTTTGCTTTATAACGGCTTCGGAATGCATCTCCAAGGAACCGCCAAGACAAACGCCACCACCGGAGTCGTTAACTGTGTTGGATTCTATAGAGCCGGAATAAAATATCGCGGAACTTCCATAGGAGATGTTGACGCCGCCGCCGTTCGTACCGGAGTTGCCGCTTATGACCGCGCCCTTTATTTTTAGCGAGCCTTTCATCAAGCAAACGCCGCCGCCAAAAGTCGCTTCGTTTCCAGTGACTAACGTTCCGTCAAGCAGAGTGACATCCGCGGCCACATTTCCTAAAGAAGTGGAGTCAAGGCCTACAAGGATTCCGCCGGCAGTGTTATTGCCGTCAATTTCTCTTCCATATCCGCCAGTAATTTTTAGATTTTTTATGGACACGGGAACAGTTGTCCATACAGAAAGTGTCGTTAAGTTGCTGTTCGGCAAGCCTTGGGACTGGTATTTAAGCGTGTCCTTTGGCTGGCCGGCATTCGGGCCGCTTGTGTAAAGGCCGTTCGCGCCGCAAATCGTTAGCGTCTTGGCCTGAATTGTATTTGGAACAGTCTGCGCGCCGGTCACAGTTCCGTTTACGTTGATTGTATATTCGACCTGCGCGTCGTTCATTTCCTGACAAGCGCGCTCGACTGTCGCGAAGGGCTTTGCGAATGTTCCGTCTCCGTTGGTGTCGTGTCCGCCAGTTCCAATCCAATACGGCGCGTTAATCGTGACCGCCGTTTTGCTTGCCGAAACTTTCTTTTGCCATTCGTCTTCGGCGGGCGCGGTGAGGGCAAACTTAGGCTCGCTTGCTGTCAAGTCAGTCACGCCTGTTCCAGCGCCAAGAATTTGCGCGCCCCGCCTCCAATTGGCGAGCGTAATCGCGGCGACAGTTCCCGGCTCGGTAAGGCTGCCGCCAACAGTGATTGCCTTTCCGTCGGCAAGGTAAACGTCGTTTTTCGCATCCGCGTACGGAAGGCTGGCCGCGCCGCTTACGCTGAACAAAGCGCTTGCGCCGGCCGGGTCAAAGTAAACCGCGCCGCCTTTGGGCGCTTGGTTGGCCTTTATCGTTCCGCCTGAAATTTTAAGCTGGGGGGTGTAGGACTGGTACTTTCCAATGTAAACGCCGCCGCCAAATTGCGCGGCCTTGTTGTCGCAAATCGTTCCGCCGCTAATTTCTATCGTTCCAACGGAAGTTGCCACGCCTCCGCCCGCGCGCGCCGCGCCGTTGTACTTTACCGTTCCCGAAGCGATTTTGGCGCTTCCGCTGGCGACGTCGATTCCGCCCCCGCCAGCGTCGTCCTGGCTTCCGCTCGTTGGCGTCGTGTTGTTGGCATAGTTGTAGAAGACTCCGCCCGTGCATTCTCGGAGCGTGTCCACGCCGCTGTAGCCCATGTAGAATGTTGCGCCCATCCTGACGTAAATTCCTCCGCCGTATTTTGCGTGGTTTGAGGAAGCCGTGTCGCTTTGAGCGCAGGAAGAGGCGTCGGGGTCGCCGATGCAAGCCCAGCCGTTCATAAAAATCTTTCCGCCGCCGTGATATATTCCGCCACCCACGCTTGAACTGTTTCCGGCGACAAGAGCGCCGTCCGAAAGTGTTAGGACGCAGCTAGCCCCGCTTTTTGTTATTATTCCGCAGTTGCTTCCGCCGGTTATCAAAAGGTTTTTGATTGTGACTGGAACTATCGAGTTGATTCTAAGCGTGGTTCCGCCCTGCTCCGCGTCAAGGCTGTCGCGCGGCTTTTTGTTTCCGTCAAGGCCGGTCAAGCCCAGTATCGTAACGGATTTTGCTTTCGCCGCGACCAAAGCCGCAGGAATTTCTTGCGGGCCGGTCACTGTTCCGCTTACATAAATTTTGTAGTCGCCGCCGCGTCCGTACAAGGAGATTCTTCGCGCGGCTTCGGTCAGGCTTTCAAGCGGCTCCCAGGGGCCGCCGCCGTTTGCGTCGTCGGCCCTAACGTCTTCCCTTGCGGCGAGCGAGGCGGGTTTTCCCACATAGATTACGGAGCTTAAGAATTCTTTGACAATCGCGCCGTCAACGTGGAGCGTTCCGTCGCTTGCAATGCAGGCGCTTCCGTCTGGAATCCACGTGTCGCTTTTCATATTGTCAAAGACGCAAATGGTTTGAACGCACTCATAGACCGCCGCGCCGCTTTCGTCCAAAAATTTCAAGGCGACATCGTAGTTCCCGCTTTTGATTGAGTCGGACGCCAAAACTTTTTCCGTTCCGCTCGCGCCGGCTGCCAGAACGCCGTTCCAGTCCGCCGAAGAACATTCAGCGACGACGCTTTTTATCGGGTCCTCGAACGAAATGTCAAGGGAAAAGCTTCCCGTTCCTTTTGATGTCGGCTTGGGATAAAAGACGCTGTTCAAGATTGGCTCGTCGACAGTTATTTCTTTTTGCATAGAGTCGGCGTAGACTTCCGCGCCGCTTGCGCAGTCCTTTACGCCGCAAATGACTGTCCAAACTTTTCCGATTTCCAGAGGTATTTCAAAAGACCGCTCGGCGGCGGTTCCAAGAGCGCCAAATGTTCCTGTGGCGGTCGCGATCACGGCGCCGCTTTGGTCTTTGGCCTCCGCGCGCGCAAAGTAGGCGTAGTCCGTTCCGTTTACGTTAACAAGAGGCCGCGCGGTTTTTGAGATTTCGTCCGCGCTGGATTCCGCGGACAAGTAAATAATTCCAAGCGATGCGGCAATGCTTTTTGGCATCGCGCCTGACGCGCCCAAAGTTCCTTTTATTGTCGCGAATTTTTTTGCGGAAGAATTTTCCGCGCCCACAACAGATCCGCCCTGTCCGCCGCCCGTTTGAAAAAACAAAAGCGCGGGACTTGCGTCGCCCGAAAAATTTGAGCAAGAAAAAAATGTTATGGAAAAAATCAGCGCGAGGAAAAAAGCGACTCTAGCAGGAAGCGTCCGCGAGCAGCCCCCCCCCGTCACTTGTAGAGTACTTCGATTCTTAACCGCTTCATCAACTTTTTTCATAACCGCGAAGAAGATTATAGCGCGCATTTCGCGTTTTGGAAAGAATCGCGCGGATTATTTTTTCGCTACCCGTTGGAGCCAAGCTCAAAACCGTAGGCGCCGTGGCCGGGGTAAACCAAAACGTCTTTTGGAAGCTCCTCAAAAATTCTGGCAAGGCTTTTTTGCATTTCGCGCTCGCTTCCGCCCGGCAAATCGGTTCGTCCATACGACTGGTAAAAAACCGTGTCGCCGGAAATCAAAGCCTTTTCGCTTTCGTTGTAAAAGCAAACCGAACCTTTTGTGTGGCCCGGAGTGGCGATGACCTTCCAATGGCTTAGGGCGTTCAAAACCGCCTCAAAGTCGGGCGCTTCGTCGCCGGTAAAGGCGCCGGCCACGCACTCTGCCTTAAAGACGCAATCCAAAGTGTCGCCGTCTTTTAGCAAAAAGTCCGCCTCAGGAAGATCCGAAAGCTCTTGCAAAAATTCTTCCTCGCCGTCCATCGCCAGCAAGCCAAGGCTTTGCTTGTGCGCGTCGGCTGATTTTTTTCCAAGGAATTTTTTGTCGGCCTCGCCAATCGCTATCGGGATGTTGGGAAAAGCCCGCCGCAAATGCTTTAGGCCGCAAACGTGGTCAAAATGCCCGTGGGTAAGCAAAACGCCCACGGGAACGCAGTCATGCTCGTCAAGAATTTGGGCGACCGCGTTTTCGTCGCCCGAAAATTCGCAGCCGGCGGGGTCCACCAGCAAAACGGCTCGCCCCGCAAGCGGCAAAATAAAAGTGTTTACTTCAAGTGGCCCGGTTTGGGCCGAATGTATGTCCATGCTATGAACAAACTCCTTACACAAGCGGCGAGCCGAAGCCTTGGTTTTCCGAGGCCTTTTCGGCGGCGGCGTAGGCGGCCGCGTCCTCGCGCTCCTGCTCGGACATGGCGGCGGAAGCTTGGCCTTCAGCCTGTCCTTCCGCGCCCTGCTCGTAAGAAGCGGCGGGAGCCGTTCCTTCGGCGCTTGTGGAAGCGTCCGCCGCGTCGTCGCGCTGGCGCGAATAGCTTACCGAAAGCTTTCGGCCGCGGTAGTCGTAGCCGTTGAGCGCCGTAATGGCCTTGTCCGCGTCTTCGGTGAACAATTGCGCGAACGAGTAGTTGGCCAAAACGCGAATGTCGCCGATGCGGTCGCGCTCCAAGCCGGCAACGCTAATCAAAAGGCCCACCAAGTCGCGCGGGAACACGCGGCGGTTGCGGCCGATTCCGATGAAAATCGTCGTGGCCAAGGCCGGGTCAATCTCGACGCGCGGATGGGGCTCGTGGCGCTCCGCTCCGTCACCTTCGCTCTTATAGTCGCGGCGGCCTTCTTCGCGGCGCTCGCGGTAATTTTCTTTTGAATAGTTTTCGTGTCCGTTTCTGGGAACAAAGGGGCGGCGGGCGTTTCCGGTGGCCACCTTGAGCAAGTAGGCGGAAAGATATCCGCGCAAAGTGAACGGAACGTTCTTCTTAAAAACTTTTTTAAGCTGAATCAAAACGTCGACGTCTTCCTGCGTCTTAACCTGCTGAACGGAGGCCTTCAAAAATTCGGCCACGCGGTCAAAATCAATTTCATTTTCCCTTCTGTTATTGTAACGCATTTTCAATCTCCTAACAAATCCGCGATCCAGGCTGAACCGATTTTTTTAAATCCTGAGCGGTTCAACATTCCCTGCATCAAGTCCGGAATAAAAGTGTTCGCAATTATAACCCATTGCGCGCCGGAGGCTTTTATCGAACAAAGGGCGCGGTCAAAAAGTTCCCTCGCTATGCCCAAACCCCGGCAATTTTTTTGAACAAACAAGCCTTCTAGCAAAACCGAAGCGCTTGTGTTTTTTGGACAAGGCGACCAAAGAACGCAACCCGCGAAGTCCCCGTCAAAAGTCTTGCAAACAAATCCCTTTTGAGCCTGCGAGTTCCATTCAAACTGAATTCGCCAAAGCTCGCAAAAAGCGTCCGCAACGCCTTTGGAAAATCCGTCGCCAACATCTTTGGCGGCTTCTTCTAAAAGAGCCAGCGCGCTCTGCCTGTCCTCATTCAAATTCCATTCGCTAAAAGTAAAGTCGTCTTGGAGCAAGTCTTCTGTCTCTTCAGGTTCGGAATCCAATTTTTCCAAGCCCCACGATTCACGCAGCGAATTGTACCATCCGACGGCGTAAGTTAAAAGCGCGCGGCTTTTAAAATAATGCCAGCGGCGCTCGACCAACGGATAGCGCTTTAAAACGTCTTTAAATCCTCTAAAAACCCCCTTTCCGGAATGCAAGGCCTCCTGCAAGTCTGTGTAGGCAAGCGGAGAATGCAAGCCGTTTACAAATTCTTCCATCAGCGAAAAGCCGTCGGCGCTGTCCCAAGGCGGCAGTTCGTAATAGCGCTCTTCGTCGCCGCGAACGTCTTGGCTTTCTTCCACAAGCTCCGGCCCTTGCGCGTCGACCAAGAATTTTTTGTCTTGGTTTTCGAGAGCCTTCGCTATTGATTCGGCCAAAGCGTCCGTCAGTTCAAAAGTCATGCAACGCCTAGTATACTATTTAACTTTGATTCCTGCAAGTTCTTTGCGGCTTGAAATCACTTTGCTTATCAAGCCGTATTCCAAGGCTTCGTCGGCGTTAAGCCAATAATCGCGCTCGGTGTCTTTCTTGACTTGCTTTTCGTCCTTTCCGGTCTGCTCGGCGATAATCTTGTTGAGCAAGGAGCGGGTCTTGGCCATTTCTTCAGCCTGAATCTGAAGGTCGGTGGCGACTCCACGCATTTCGGAAAGCGGCTGGTGAATCAAGTAAGAGCTGTGCGGAAGTCCCACGCGGCGCTCCTTGGGAACGGCAAGCAAAATCAGCGCGGCGGCGCTGGCGATAAGGCCGTTTCCGATAAGGACGACCGGCGCGTTCACAAAGCGGATCATGTCAAAAATGGCAAAGCCCGCGTTCACGTCGCCGCCGGGCGAGTCGATGTAAACGTAAATGGGCTTGGAGCCGTCCGCTTCCAAAAGCAAAAGCTGCTTGTTCACGGCCTGCGCCAATTCCTTGTTGATTTCGCCCGAAAGCAAAACCTGCCTTGTCTTCAAAAACTTTTCGGCCAGCGCGTCCGGCTTTGCCGCCGCCTTTTTCTTTTCGTCTTCTTCGTCGTTAAAAATCATCGTAATTAAATGCTCCTACTTTATAATATAGTAAAAAAACGCGCGAATGGCAAGCAAGAAAAACCCAATAAAAACGCGAGCTTTATAGGCGGGTCCCAGCGACGAAAAAAAAGCCTCAGTAACCCCCGTCCTTGCGTCGCTGCGCTCCGCTTTGGATAGGAAAATATCCACTTGCGCTCTCCCGAGCGCTGCCAATCGCTTGCTGGCTCGCTGACAGGGCCCCACTAAG
>CADCCO010000090.1 GCA_902799965.1 uncultured Spirochaetaceae bacterium | reverse complement strand
TTCTTGCCGTCGTAAAGCCAAGCGTACATCGCGGCGGCGGACACGACGCGCCTTCCGTAATCGCGGGTTTCCGCAAAAGGAAGCGTTTCCAAAAACAAGTCGCTCCACAAGCCGCCGCTTTCGTTCAACTCAATCTTGCTGCTTCTAATCCAGCGGCGCACGACTGTGATTCCCGCGTTGTAGGCAAAGAGCGCCAAAATGCCGGAGTTGTCCAAACGCTTTTTTATGTGCGAATAATAGTAAGTTCCAAAACGAATGTTGGCGGCGGGCTCCAACAAATTGTAGTCGTCAACCTTAAGCCGTTTGGCGCAGTCAGAGGCGGTCGCGTCCATCAATTGAGTCAAGCCAATCGCGCCCGCGCGGCTTTGGACTCTTGGCTCAAAAAAGCTTTCCGTCCTGATGAGCGCGAACATCAAATAATCTTCAACGCCAAACTCTTGCGCCGCCGCCCTTGTCTCTTCCAAAAAATTTTGGGGATACAAAAGTTCAAAAGCCGCGCGGCTAATATGAACGCCGTCCAGGTTGGCCGTTCGCGCCATCATTCTTAAGCTTTTGGAATAATAGTCGTTTGATCCGTCCGCCATCTTTCTTAAAAACTCGCTCAGGCGCGTGACGGTTTCCAAGTCAACCATCGCGGAATCCTTTTCAAAAAAGAATTTCCATTCGTCGTAGATAAATTCTCCCAGTCCAAAGTCAGCGTAGCCCAAAAGCAATTTGCGGGCAGACTCAGGGTCCCGCGCGGCGTTTAAGGCCTTGGAATCAGCCGCAGCTTTCGCGACGCTTTTGGCCTTGCCTTCGTTTCCGGGCGCGGCAATCTTAGGCTTGCCATCGCTCGCCGCGGTAAAAAACATTTTGTCAATGTCTTCGGTTGAATAGCCCAATTCCTTGGCCGCCAAAAGCTTATAGTAAACAAAGGAGCCAGGCTCAGTTTTGACGGCGCTGTCCAAAAGCTCTCGGACTTTTTTTTGCCGCGCCTCCTTCGTTCCCAGCGCCTCCTTCGTTTTGCGCTCGCCATCCGTTCCCGCGCCGCCAGCTCCTTGCGTTTCCATAACGCGCGCCGCCAAATAAGCGTATTTTGAAAGCGTCGCTTGGCTGGCGTGGCCGTTTATCGCCGCAAAAACCTTTTCAAACAATTCCCACTTTCCGCCGCTAAAAAGCAAGACAGAAAGCGAGTCAAAAAAATCGTCAAAGTACTCTTTTTGGCTAAAGCGCGCGGCGTATTTTTGCAAGCCGGCCGCCGCGTCTTCGGTGGAAATTTTAAGGCAAGACTGCAAGTAGTACCAAAGCGCTTGGTCGCGCTCGTTGTCGTCCTCCGCCAAGTCCAGCGCGGCTTCAAACTGCTTTAGCGCGCGGCGGCGGTAATTGTCGTTCTTGTTGTAAAGCAAGCCCGAATAAATCATAGCGTAGTATTTTATTTTTTTTGCGTTCCAATAGTCGCTTTGCGCAAGGCTTTCAAACCAACGCGCGTTCTTTATGTCCTCGTTGTTGCCGTAAACGCAAGCGCGGCCCATGTCGGCCACAAGCTGGTATGTCAGCGGAACCCGCGCCAGTTCGACCGCAAGCGCGCGGATTTTTTCCAACATTTCAAAAGCCGCGTTGTAGTTGCCCCGGTAAATCGCGATTCTAAATTGCAAGACAAAATCTTTGTTGGCGGCAAAGTCGGAAAACTGCGGCAGGCCGCCGTCCGCGCTCATGATTATTTCTTCCAACTCGTCGCGCGCGTTTTGCTTGTAAAACTCGTAGTGAACTTCACTGACGCGGCGCGAGGCAAACCAATCGTAAACGCTCTGGTCAAAGCGCGAGTCGTTTTTCTTTGCCAGCGCCTGCAAGCGCAAGGCCGCCAAAGAATTGTCGCAAGAGGAAAGGTCAACGCGCTCGGTGGCCTCAATTACGCGCGACCATTCCTTGTCGGCCATGTATTCCTTGCAGACAAAAAGCCGCGCGTCGTCATCGTCGTATTTTTTAAGATAGTCGCCGCATTTTTTTATTCGTTCCTGAACGTCGCCCAAAAGGCACAGTTGCCGCATGGAACGCCGCGCCGCCCAATAGCTTGCCTTTTTGGAAGCGCGCAAAAAATATTTTTGGGCTTTGTCGGAATCGTTGTCTTTTAGAGCGGCCAAGCCGTTAAAGTAATTCGCATCCACGCCATAATTTTTGTTCAAGGAATTTTTTTCCTGCGAGCAGGCGGCGAACAAAGAGAAAAAGATTAGCGCGAACGCGATTTTTTTTGCGCGGCGGAGCATCACTCTTCCGGAATCTTTATGAAAGTTCCGGCAACAATGTGGTTGGGATTTTTAATGCCGTTGTATCTTGCGATTTTTTTGTAGCGCCAAGGATTCTTGTAGTAGGCGGCTGAAATGTCCCAAAGGGTGTCGCCCCACTTGATTTTGTAAGTGATGACTTTAGGCTCGCGCTTTTTTTCGGGCTTCGGCAAGTCGGGAACAACTTTTTCCGCGTCTTGAATGACGACAATCTCGTCTTCCTTTGCGGCGGGCGCCGGTGGAGGCGGAGGCAGCGGCTCTTCTTTTTGAACCGGCGGCGGAAGCGGCGCGGCTTCTTCCTTTACAATCTCCGTTTTTGTTTCCGAGCGGGAATTCATCAACTTGAATTTTGACGGAAGGAAGAACAAAAGCAAGACGGCCAAAACGCAAATCACGGCGCAAGCCAAGCAAATCAAAACCGGCAGGCGCGTCTTTTTTTCTTCGCTCTTTTCCTCTTCATCGTAAAGGCCGTCAAAGTCCAAGTCAGACGAAGAGCTTTCAAAAGAGTTGTCGCCAAAAATGTTGTCCGAACTTGAAGAAGCCGCGCCGGAATCGGCGGAGTCCCCTCCAAAGTCAGGCATCTCAAATTCGTTGTCGTCAAATTTCAAAGACTCGCCGCTTTCTTGCGTCGCGTCGCCGCCGTCCGTAAAGGCGGGAACGTCAAAGTCGGGCAAGTCCAAATTTTCTTCTTCAACAGGAGCGTCGTCCACCAGCGTGTCATTCATTGGAACGTCCTCGACCGGAACGTCGTCAACAGGAACTTCTGTCGCATCCGCTATCGCAGGCTCTGAAAAATTGTCCGCGGCTTTCGGCTCTTCCACAACTGTTTCCGCTTGCGGCGCGGGGCCTTCGCTAAAGGCAGGAAGGTCAAAGCTAAAGTCGTCCAGCTCGCTCGCGATTTTCTGCTCTTCTGAAGCGTCGCGCGCGTTTATCTCTTCGGCGGTCGCAAGCAAGCCTTTTCCCGTTCCGGGATTTTTGTCGTTGGCCAAAAGGACTTCATGCAAGTCTATGCTGTCGCGCGCGCTGGCCTTGCTTGATGAATCCAGCAAAACGGCTTCTATCGTGTTGTTCTTGTCAATTGAAACTGAAAGGCTTATGTCCGGCTGGCCGTTGGGCTGCTTTTCCAAATTGTTCAGCGTCAGCGTGTCGATTAAAATCGCGTCGGCCATCGTGGATTTTTCGCTTGCGTACAAATCGACATTAACAGTCGTCTGATTGTCTTTTATCGTGCTGAGGTCAATCTTTTTTTTGCCGGGAACTCCTTCTTCCAAAAGAGGATAAAAAGAGCCGTCCGCTAACTTAATGCCTATCTTTTTCATATCCTAAAATTATAGCGCGTTTTGAGAATTTTTGCTAGTGGTAACCTCAATTCCGCAATTCCGGCATGGCCTTTTCAAACTAAAATTTGTGGATGTACCTTAGCGCGATTCTTCTAAAATGCCATTCTCCGCCGGAACACCGCAATTCCACGTCGCTTTGCTCGCGTCCGTTCACATAGCCTTTGGCGCTGTCAAAGCCGCGCCTGCGTTCAAAGTAAAACAAGGCGAACAGACTGTCTTTTTTTGTAAAGTTGAACACAAGCACCGGCGAAATGTTGATTCTGCAAAAGTCGATGTCGTAGGCCCGGTACGCCGCCGCGATTTGGCTTGAACTGTAAAAGCCTTCAAACTCGGCCATGACTCCAAACATGCCCAATTTGCTCGCGCCTGGCATTTGATAGCCCAAAATTATGTTGGAATAATAATTGGCTCCGTTCACTTTTGGAAAGTCCGCCGCCCAAATCCATGGATGGCCGTCCGCTTGCCCGGTCATGCCGCTCCAGCGCAAATTGTAGCTGGCCAAAAAAACGATGTGATGCCAGTCGCCGGGCCAAATCGCCGCCGCGTCAAATTGAAAGGTTCCGCCCAACTCAAATTCATAAAACCAATTTTGAAATGGAGTCAAATTGTCAAAGTTTCCGCTGACAGCGTTGTAAGAAGCCAAGCCCTGCGCCCCCATAAATTCCCAGCCGGTTCCAAACGTGGCGCCTGCGTGAAAGTCCAAAAAAGCGACGGGGCTGCAGCTTATAAAAAAATGCGGCTTTATCGTCGCGGGCGAAATCTGAAGGTCCGCGCCAAATTTCGCGTTGTTGCTTTGAGTAAGGGCGCTGTTTCCGGGAAGAGGAACCGTGTAATCCCAGGCGCCAGTCACGCCAAATTCAGCGCTGTCAAAAGGGCCTTTTAGCCAAGAAAACCTTTCGCCGCTTCCAATCGTTCGGCCAAATTCAGGATGATAGGCAAACTCAACGATTAGCGAAAAACTGTTGGGCGATTTTTTGTCAGAATCTTTTTCCGCATCTTCTTGCGCGAACGCAGCAAAAGAAAGCAGCGCAAAAATAAACGCCGCAAGCCGTTTTTTGTTCATAAAAATATCATACTGAATTTCGTTTCTTTTTGCTATATCGCTCTTGTTAAAAGCGCGAAATTAAAGTATTCTATATAAATATGAATAGTTTCGCCCCTATTATTTTATGTTTTGTTCCTTTTGTGACAATGTTCGCTTTGTTCGCCATTTTGGTTCCTGGAATTTCTGTCGCAAAAGAATTTTTGGCGGCGGCGGCGGGTTTGCTCGCTCTCGTTCCGATAGCAATCGCCCAGTTTTTGATTCCGGGAATGCGCCTCTTTGGCCAAAGCCGCGCGCTTTCCATTTTGCTTTACTCGATTTTGTTTTTGGGATTGATAGAAGAAGCCTTTAAGGCGCTTTCGCTTTTTTTGGTCGGGGGAAAAGGCGAGCGCTTGAGCCATTGGTTTTGCTATTCGCTTTTAGCGGGACTTATTTTTGGCTGCTTTGAGTCCGTGATTTACTTTTTGCGCGACATTCAAAACATCGGTCACGGGGTCACGCTCAACTTGATTTATTTGCGAATGTTCACCGCGCTTTTGATTCACACTCTTTGCGCCGGAATTGGCGGCTTCACCGTTTATTATTTTAAGAATTCGCGCAAGAACATTTGGCCGCTTTTGAACGCGGTCTTGATTCACGGCCTTTACGATTACTTTGTCGCGTACAACACGCCGACAAAATATTTTTCAATCATCGTAATTTTGAGCGCCGCGATAAAGTGCAGGGTTTGCTTTTTGCGCGCCAAAGAGGAACTTGCGGCGAGCAAATCCGCGCCCCAAAAAATTCTCGACCCCAACAAGACAATCGAAATGCCCAAAAATCCCGCGATAATAATTCCGGTAAAAAAGACGGTGCCGGAAGAAACTGTTGTTGGGGAAGTGGATGTAGTGGACGAAGACGCGGTTGACTTTGAACAGATTGAGCGCGAGGCAAAGACCGAACTAAAGGCTGCCAAGAGCGCGAAAAAAACGCCTGCAAAGAAAACGGCTGCGAAAGCGAAAACTGAATCCAAGCCCAAGACGCGCGCCGCTTCAAGCGCAAGCAAAAAAACTGCGGCAAAACCCGCGTCCAAAACAAAGACTGCTGCCAAGCCTAAGACTGGCGCGGCCAAAACTGCAAGCAAGCCAAAAACGGCTGCCGCCAAAAAGCCTGCGGCAACTGCTTCAAAGACCAAAAAGGGCGCGGCCTCAAAGCCCGCCTCAAAATCAAAAGGAAAAAGATAATGGCCAACGGACAAGAAGACTTGCGAGAAAAAAACAAGAACAAGGCCGCGCCCTTGGACAAGCGCCAGTTCAGCCAATGGAACAATTTCCAAGGCCGCGAGGACGCGGAAATGCTTGAAGAAAAATCATCGCGCTGGAACGCGCAAAAAGCCGCGGCGCGCCGCGAGTATTACAAAGATTATTAGCGGCAAAATTAAATTGTCGCAAGACCAAAATTGATAGTTAGCCGCATAAGCGGCAACAACCGCGCTCGCAACCAAGCTCGCGCGGTCAGCCGTAATGGTTGGAGGATATGAATTATGTTATTTACACCGGTAGAAATTGAAGAGACAGTGAATATGTTTATGCGCCAAAAGCTTGACGTGCGCTGCATCACGATGGGCATTTCGCTTTTGGACTGCGCCAGCGAGGACCCTAAAAAGGCCTGCCAAAAAATTTACGACAAGATTATGTCAAAGGCCAAAGACTTGGTAAAAGTCGGCCGCGACATCGAAAGCGACTTTGGCGTTCCAATCATCAACAAAAGAATTTCCGTAACGCCGATCGCGCTTGTGGCCGGAGCCAGCAACGCGCAAAATTACGTTGACTACTGCAAAACTTTGGACAAGTGCGGAAAGGAATTGGGGGTGAACTTTATCGGAGGCTTTAGCGCTCTTGTTCAAAAAGGAATCACGCCCGCCGACCGCATATTGATAGACTCAATTCCGCAAGCGCTCACAGAAACTGAATGCGTTTGCTCCAGCGTCAACGTAGGCACGACCAAAAGCGGCATCAACATGGACGCGGTTAAGCTTATGGGCGAGACAATCAAAAAGACCGCCGAGCTTTCCAAAAACTGCCCGGTAAACGGCTGCGCAAAATTGGTCGTCTTTACAAACGCCCCGGAAGACAATCCCTTTATGGCGGGCGCCTTCCACGGCCCCGGAGAGGGAGACACGGTGATTAACGTCGGCGTTTCCGGCCCGGGCGTAATCTTGGCCGCCGCCCGCGAATTCAAAGGCAAGCCCATCAACGAGCTGGCCGACGGCATTAAAAAGATGGCGTTTAAAATCACCCGCATGGGCCAACTTGTCGGAACGGAAGCCGCCAAGCG
>CADCCO010000089.1 GCA_902799965.1 uncultured Spirochaetaceae bacterium | reverse complement strand
TAAAGATATATCAGCTGTAAAAGAACTTTTGTATCACATAAAAAATGATGCGCGGCATTTTTCAAAACTCAGAGAGGTTTACAATTCGCTCTCCAAAAAGCAGTTAAAAATATTGGAGAGTGTTTGTACAGAGCACGACATTATTCTTTCCTAGTTGTCCATTATGGGGCGGCTTTTTTTGTTTTATCAGTTTGCATAATATTTTAATATCTGCTATAATAATGGCATGAGAATTATAAATACCGAATCTGAGATAGAGGCGCTTTGCAAGGCGCTGATATCGCCTACCAGAATACAAATGCTTAGGCTTATCGCCAGCAATCGCAATATAAATTTGAATGAACTGGCGGAGGCTTGCAAGATAACAAACGGCGCCGTGACCCACCACATGAAAATTTTGCAGGACGCCAATCTTGTTGAATTGGTGTATTCGCAGGGAATCCGAGGCTCGCAAAAAAATTGCACGATAAAAGACTATCAGTTTATGATAGACATTCTTACCGCCAACGACAATACAAAAACTTATGAAACGGAAATTCCTGTCGGCAATTTCACTCAATACGAAGTTTATCCGACTTGCGGAATCGCAAGCAAGGAAAAGTTGATTGGCGAAGTGGACTCGCCAAGATATTTTGACGACCCCGGCGTAAGGGACGCGGGAATCCTTTGGTTCACAAAAGGCTTTGTCGAGTATAGAATTCCAAATTACCTTGAGCGGAACCAAACTTTTAAGGAGCTTCAGATTTCTTTTGAGATAAGCTCCGAGGCGCCGGGCATTTGCGAAAATTGGCCGAGCGACATTTACTTTTCGATTAACGGAACGCAAATCGGATACTGGACAAGCCCCGGCGATTTTGGCGAAAACAAAGGCCTTTTTACGCCGGACTGGTGGGACAAAAATTGGAATTCATACGGCTTGCTAAAGCTTCTTGTCATAAACGATTACGGAACCTTCATTGACGGCGGAAAAATATCTGACGTTTCAATCGGGGCTTTGCGCCTAAAGGCTAACGACACAATCGCGTTAAGAATCAGCGTTCCCGAAACTGCCGCAAACATCGGAGGCTGCACTTTGTTCGGAAAAGGCTTTGGCAATTACAATCAAGACATAAAAGTCCGCGCCTTGTTCACCGAAAAAGAGTGAAAAAAGCGGACCAAAAAGCTGGAGGTTCTTTTTGGCCCGCTTTGGAATTTTGTTTTTATTAAATCTAGTATTTGAATCTCAGAACGTTCCAAGAAAGCTTTTCGATGTTGAGCTTGAACGCGCCGTTTTCGCCGTTGACGGGCGGAAGGTTTTTGGGAACGACATTGTCCGGATTTTCAAAGCTGTTGATGGCGTTTAGGTCGTTTCCTGTCAAGACGATGCGCTCAATCATTTTCATCGCGGGAAAGTCATGCAGTTCAAGCTTTAATTCCTGGCTTTGGTTTTTGTCGATGTTCAGGCAGAAGACTGTGACTTCCTGTTTTTCCTCTGAATGAACAACCGCCGTCGCCAAGACCGGCGTGTCTCCGTAACAAGTTTCTTTTGTCGGCGCGCTTACCACCGGCTTTAAAACCGTTCCGCGGCCAAAAACAGAAAGGTGCTTGAAGGGCCAGAATATCGTTTGCCGTATGACGCTGCCGCCCTTCATCGTGAATATCGGCGCGATGACGTTGACCAACTGGGCAAGGCAGGCGATTTTCACGCGGTCGGAATTGTTGAGCAGTGTGATTCCGAGTCCTCCAAAAACCAAAGCGTCAAGCAGCGAGTAGCGGTCCTCAAGCAGCGCGGGAACTTCTTCCCAGCCGTGCGGCTGCTGCTTTTGCTGGTACCAAACGTTCCATTCGTCAAACGAAAGGTTCACCGTTTTTTTGCTGCGCTTTAACGCCTTAACATAATCGGCTGTGGCGGTCACGCTGTGGATGAAGGAATCCATCTCGACAAACGAAGCCAAGAAGTCGTCGTCGTTTCCAAGGTTCTCGTAGTACCTGTGCAGCGAAAGGTAGTCGATGTGCTCGTAAGTTTGCTCAAGCACGATTCTGTCCCATTCTGGGAATGTCGGAAGCAATGTCGTGGCGCTGCCGCACGCGACAAGTTCCAGCGAGTCGTCAATCCATTTCATTATTTTTGCCGTTTCGCAGGCTTTCTTTCCGTAATCGACCGCGTCCAAGTGGCAAATCTGCCAAGGGCCGTCCATTTCGTTTCCAATGCACCAGGTCTTTATTCCGTATGGCTCTGCGTGGCCGTTTTTCTTTCGCAGGTCGCTCCATGCCGTTCCGCCCGGAAAGTTGCAGTATTCCAAAAGCTCGCCGGCTTCCCTGGGCGTTCCTGTTCCCATGTTGACGGCGCCCATTATTCCGGTTCCCGCCTTTTTAGACCAATCGTAAAATTCGTCAATGCCGATTTGGTTTGACTCGATTGTCTTCCAGGCCAAGTCCAAGCGCTTTGGCCGCTGGTCGCGCGGCCCGATTCCGTCCGTCCACTTGTAGCCCGAAAGAAAATTTCCGCCCGGATAGCGGACGAGCGAAACGTTAAGCTCGCGGACAAGATTTATCACGTCCTTTCTAAAGCCTTGCTCGTCCGCGTCCTTGTGGCCGGGCTCGTAGATTCCCGTGTAAACCGCGCGTCCAAGATGCTCGATGAAAGAACTGAAAAGCCTGTCGTCAACGTCGGCAACCTTAAAATTTTTTTCGATGATGATTGAAGCTTTGCTCATTTGTTACCCCTTGATGCTTCCCACTGTCAAGCCAGTGATGAAGGCTCTTTGATTTATTAAGAAAAGAATGATGATTGGAATTACAGACAAAACGGCGCCCGCAAGAAGAACGTCATAATTGTTTCCGTACGGCGTAAGAAGCGCGTTCAGTCCTATTGGCAATGTCATGTTTTCGTTTGAGCGCAAGGCGATTAGCGGCCATACAAAACTGTTCCAGCTGCCCATTGCCTGCAAAATCATGATGGCCGCAAAAGCCGGCAGCATTACCGGACACATGATGTTGAAGAAAATCCTGATTTCATTGCAGCCGTCAATGCGGGCGGAATCAATCAAGTCCTTTGGCAAGCCAAGGCAGTATTGCCTAAAGTAAAAGACCGCGAACGGCGACACGACAAACGGAAGTATTACGCCGGCTTTTGTATTGATGATTTTCATCTTTACTACAAGCTTGAAAAGCGGCAGAATCAAAACTTCTGTCGGTATCATCATTACGGCAAGGACCACAAGAAATATTATGTTGCGTCCCTTGAATTCATAAACGCTAAGGCCGTAGCCGACCATCGCGCAAAACAAAAGCGACAGGGCGGTTTGCAAGGCTGTCAACACGACGCTGTTCTTGAACCAAAGAAAGAACATGCCGTTGTTGTAGTTGAACAAGGCCTTGAAGTTGTGCAGGCTCATCGTCTTTATGTTGAAGTCCAGCGTAAGTCCGTTCTGGACCATTTGCGCGCCGGGCCTTAAGGAAGAAAGCGTCAAGAAAACAAAAGGCATTACGCAGAATAGAAAAATCAAGAAAAGCGAGATGTATTTGACATATTCCAAGACTAGATTGCTTCTTTTCATATTAGTTGTTCTCCTTTTTGAACGTTCCCGTCGCGAAAAGCTGTATGACATTCACAATCATTATGATTGCGAACAGCGCCACTCCGATTGCCGAACCCATTCCAAGGCGCGCGTAGTTAAAGCCTTCAAGGTAGATGTATGAAACCATCGTCAAGCCGATGTCTCCGGGAGAAGCCGCCGAGCCGAACATTGTGTAGGTTTCGCCGAACATCGCGAAGCCGCCGTAAACGCTTATCGTTACTACGTAAACCGTGACGTTTCTTAAATTTGGAACGGTTATGTACCAAAATTTTTGCCAAGTGTTCACGCCGTCAATGTCGGCGGCTTCGTATTGTTCCTGCGGAATGGCGTTCAAACCGGAAAGAAAATAAATCATGTTTACGCCAATCCATTTCCATGTGCAAAAAAGGACAAGCACAAACATTGTCGTGGCTCTTTGGAACAGCCACTTTTTTGGCGCGGCGCCCAACTTTATCAAAACCGAGTTGATGAACGCCGTTTCCTGTTCGCTGAACAAATAGCGAAAGAACAAGCCGGCGACAACAACTGATGTCAGCGCCGGAAGAAAGTAGGCCGACTTGAATATGTTCTTAAATCTTGTCGTCTTGGAATTGATAAGGACGGCAAGAACCATTGGCAAGGGAATCAACACGGCGATTGTTAGAACCGTGTATATCGCGTTGTTTTCCAACGCGTGAAAAAATTGTTCGTTGTTTAAATTTTGATAGTTCTTTAAACCGATAAAAGTGACATCGTCAAAACCCGCTATGTCCTGAAAACTCATTATGAAAGTGTTGACAAGCGGATACAGGGTGAAGAAAAGGAAAGAAACTATAAAGGGCGACACAAAAATCCAAGGCGCCGTTTTTTGGTTTATCAAAGCCCTTGAAATTGTTTGCAATTTCTTTTTTATCATAAAGCCTCCTCAACAGGCGCGAAAAAAAGGGGCTGCCTTTGCCGCGTTTGCGCGGCGTCGGCGGGCCCCTTATGTTACTTGCTGTTCAAAATTTTGTTAGCTTCAACAAGAGCGTCTCTTGGAGTCGCGGATTTTTCGCCAAGAACTTTGAACATTACGTTCTTCTGGACAAGGCTCTGGGCTTCGGGGAATTTGTCGCCGCCGTTTGTGCCAAGAATTTCGTCCTTGATGTCAACGAGCATGTCAAACACTCCGTCGCCAAAGTAAGCCGTGAACTTGTTGGGCGCCTTCATGGCCGGATCTGTCCAAGCGTCCCAGCGGATCGGATCAAAGCCAAGCAATGTCCATGTCTTGATTGAGCCTTCCTTTGAGGCCTTGGCGTAAACCATAAAGCGCGCGGCCAAGTCTGAATGCTTTCCTTGCGTCGGAATTGCCGTTCCTGTTCCGCCCATGCCGGCTGAGCGGGCGCCGTCTGCCTTCCATCGCGGAAGCGGGCGAACGATAATCTTTCCGCTCAACTTGGGCATGTAGTCTGTAAAGCGGTTCATGTACCAAAGCGGCATCCAAACGCTGGCGGCGCCTGAATTGTTCATGAACGACCAATACTCCTCAGAGTGGTGGAAGCCGGCCGGAGCAATTTGGGCGATGCCTTCGTCAACAAGCTTTTTGATGAACTCAAGCGTCTTGATGTTGATTTCGCTGTCAAGAACGCCGTTTCCGTTCTTGTCAAGGAAGTCTCCGCCCTGCTGAACGATGAGGGGATAGAAAGACCAGTGCTCAGTCGATTCAACGGTCGTCATCGGCTTTCCTGTCTTTTGGACTACGATTTTTCCGATGCGGTAGAAGTCGTCCCATGTGGCGATGTCGTCGGCGCTCACGCCCGCCGCGTCAAGGATTTCCTTGTTGTAGTAAATGACGGCCGCGCCTACATGGTAGTCAACGCCGTAAATGTTTCCGTCTTTTGTGTAGGGATTGAAGCGGCCTTTGATAAGGTGGTCCATGTCAAGCATGCCGTTCAATTTTACGAGCGGCGGGTTCTTGCCCTTAATGTAGTTGGCGAATTTTCCGATTTCGATGTCGGAAATGTCGGGAGCTCCTGTGCCGGACTGAAGCGCAATCAAAAGCTTGTTGTGCATTTCGTCATATCCAAGAACCTCGACAGAAAGGTCTATCTGTTCGCTTGGATTTTGCGCGTTCCATGTTTTTGCCGCGTCCTGCATAAATTCCGCGTGGGCGTTTTGGAATGTCCAGAAGGTGAGTTTTGTTGTTCCCGAAGATGAGTTCTTTCCTGCCTTACAGCCAACAAAGCCGGTCAAGAGCGCCAGGGATAAGGCCGCTCCAACAATTTTTGACAATCTCCTCATAATTGTCCTCCTTTTGTTTTAATGGTTGTTAAACTATTTCTATTGCCGTTTAACTAATTTAAGTTTAAGCCCGCTTTTTTGTTTTGTCAAGAAAATTCGTAAAAAAATTATGAAATTCGTGTTTTTTGGGGAAAATTCGGCAAATTTTGAGGAAAAAAGAGTGGCGGAAACTTAAAAACCGCTCCTTTTGGAGCGGTTTTTTTTTATGGGTTAGCTATTGCGGCGCGACAATTTTGTTCGCGCCGCAATAGACACTAGTCAAGGCTTTAAGCGGAGCGTGCCTTGACTATTTGTCTATCTTCCAGGGCATAAAGAAGGACTTAAAGCCGCGCGGGCCCAGGTTTTCTTCGTCCTCTTTGATGAGGGCGGCCCAGGGGATTTTTTTGCGGAGCTTTGGCGTTTTGTTTTCCGGGTGCGCGTCCAGCCAGTCGTACTTGTAAAGGCGAAGGCGCAAGGCGTTCACTCCGCTCAAGACGACGCCGGCGGTTCCCGGAACCAAGCAAAAAATCATGAACGAAAGCGCCAGCAAAAACAAATTGAAGAAAAACACAAAGACGCTAAAGCCCGCGTTGTCAAAGAAAAGAACGAAGCATTTTTTTATCGTTTGGACAAAGCCGCGTCCTAGGATTGCCCTTAGCGGAATGAACCACTGCAGCGCCAGCGCGAAAATCGCCTCAAAGAAAATCAGGGTCGCGCACAAGGCAAAGCCCAAGACTCCGCCGGCCGAAAAATAAACCGGGATTCCGATAAAGGCAACGACTACCAAGGCGCCCAAAAGCGCTCCGTAGCGAACCGCGTCAAAAAAAACTTTCGGGATTTGCTTAAAGTACGCGGCGAGCGAAGGCATTTGAAAGTTGGCGATGGCGGCGGCGTTCTCGCTGTTGGCCATTACAAAAACCATTCCCAGCGCCATAAGAACCACAAAGGCAAGGCACGAAAATGGCAGCACGAAGGGCGAGTCAAAGTTGAACACGACGCTCAGCAAAAAAAACGAGAGCGCCGCGTAAAGCGTCACTATGATGTTGGGAACAATCAAAAAGAAAATGTTGTCCCAGCCGTCGCAAAAATTTTTCTTTAGGTAAAAGCCTATCATATAGTCTCCGTCGCCGCCGCTTTTTGGTCAGCAATCAGTCTCAGCCCAGCGCGCCCAACAGCAATCAGTCTCAGCCCAGCGCGCCCAAAATCTTTTGCAGTTTTTCTTTTCCGATAATGCGCAAGAAGGAGCCCAGGCGCGGGCCTTGGTCTTTTGCAATCAGCGTTTGGTACAAGGCGGTAAAGAGCGCCTTTGATTCCATACCCATGCTGGTCGCCACGTCGTAAATCGCTTGCTGGCATTCTTTGTCAATGGCAAATGTGTCCAGCTTGGGAACGACTTCGTCGCGCACTCGGCGGACGGCGGTTAAAAGTTCGTCGGAAAGCTGGGGCTTTGAGCCGTCGTCGCGGAGGGCGAAGCAAAAGTCCGGGGCGCAGTCGGGAGCCGAGTGCTGGATCCAGAACCAGGCGCAAGCGGCGCGGCGGCGAAGTCGTTCTTCTTGGTCTTGCTTTACGTCTCCAAGGGACTTT
>CADCCO010000088.1 GCA_902799965.1 uncultured Spirochaetaceae bacterium | reverse complement strand
CAACTCTGAATTTCCCATATATAATGTTCTTATGAGAAAATTCATTTTGACCGCCGCCGCGCTTTTTTGCGGCCTTTGCTTCGCGCAAGAGGCTCCCTCCTGGCTGGCTTCGCCGGAAACGGAATTTCCAAGCGAACAATACGCAAGCGCCGCCGGCGAAGGCGAAACAGACCGGGCGGCCAGAATGGACGCGATGATTAAAATCGCGCGTTCTTTTAAAACAACGCTGCAAGACGTTTCAAAAGCCGCCAGAAAGACCGCCGCATTTTTGTCGGACGGAAGCGTTGATTTTTCGTCAAACGAGACGCTCGCGCAAATGGCCGGCTCAAAGTCCAGCATGCGCTTTTTTAACGCCAAGTTCACTGAAATATGGCATGAAAAAAGCGGGAACGGCGAAAAAAGCCGCGTCCTTGCCTACATAGACAAAAGCGAGACGGCGGAACTTTACAAGTCAAGAATAGAGGCGCTTGGAGACGCAGCCGGCCTTGTTTTGGCCGCCGCAAAAAAGCAGGCCGAACCGTTCGCCGCGCGCGCCATTCTAAAAAACGGCAAGGCGCTTGAGTCGTTGGCCGAACTATACGAAAAGGCTTTGGCCGCCGTCGCCCCCCGCGATGACGGAGAGGCTAGCGCGGAATTTGAGGAAGCCAAAAGAAGCTTTTCAAAAATAGACGCGGCGCTTTTAGACTTAAAAAAAGAATTGACGGTTTCGATTAAAATAAAACAAAAGGACAAAAAGTTCGCGCCGATTTTGCAAACAATATCGGACATTGTCGAAAAAAATGGTTTTTCGATTTCAAGCGCAAAGCCGCGCTACAAAATGGAAATTGACGTTTCATACTCTGAAGAAGAGCTTGACTTTGGCGGCCCTTTTGTCCGAACCGCAATCAAAGCGACAATCACGAACAAGACGGGCTCGGACGTTTTCCTTTATGAAAAGGAATATCCCCGCTCTGGCGGCAACACAACGGAAGAAGCCTATTCGCGCGCCCTTTCAAAAATCCAAGAGGATTTGGAACAAAACTTTTTCGCGGAGTGACGCCGCGCCAAGGGTTTAATTAAAATGCGCTTTGTTTTTTACAGTTCGTGCTCGAATTACTTTGACCCAAAAATCGTTCACATAAGGACGCTGCCGTCTTGGGCGGACGAATGGAGCCGCGTGGCCGCCGCTTTTCCGCAACACCAGTTTGTGATTGCCACGATGCTGCCCGCGATGTTTTTGCTGGACTACGACGGCGAGCGCGTTTGCAAACCCGCCGGCGTTGAATGCGTTTTGCTTGAAGGAGGCGGCGCGCAAAAAATCGCGGAGCAAATTTTGGCGCTAAAGCCGGACGTGGCGGTGGCGGCCAGTTTTTGGATGACGCCCTACGATTGGCTTGGCTTGCAGGACGCGATGGCCGCCGACATTTTGCGCGCGCGGGGAGTCCGCGTCGTAAGCCACAGGGCGGAGACGCAGGCCGTTTGCTTTGACAAGGCGCGGACTCACGATTTTTTGGAGAAGAACGGCTTTAATTGCGCAAAGGCGGTTTACGTTGACTACGACATGTTTTGGGCGGAACGCAAAAAGCCCGAAGCGCGCGACAACGTTTACCGCGAATATATCCTGAACGAAATTTCAAAGTTGAAATTTCCTGTCATCATAAAGGACACCGTAGGCCTAAGCTCTTACGGAATGGAAGTCGTTCCGACGATGGGCGCCGTCCGCAATTACCTTGAGTCAAAGAAATTCAACAGCGGCCGCTTGGTGGAAGAATTTTTGGACGGCCCGCAGTTTGGAACGGAAATCCACGTGACGAACCGCATGCAGGCGTGTCACCCCGCGCAGCATGACAAAATTATCGACGTGTTTCCGCCGCTTTTGTACAGCGTAAACCAGTACGGCATTTGCAGCCCCAAGCAGTCCGTCAAGCTGGGGCCGCTGACAACAAGCGCCTTTAAATGCCAAGAATTGCGCGGCGAGTTGGAAAGATTGGCGCGGCTTTTGGACTTTGAAGGAATCGCGCAAGTGGACTTGGTTTTTCACAATGACAAATGGCACATCATAGAAATTAATCCGCGCCTTAGCGGGTCCAGCGCGGCGATCGCCTTGATTAAGGGAAAGACTTTGCCGCGCATTTTGACGGACTTCGCGCTGGCGGCGGGCGGATTGCAAGGCCAAGACGCGGCGGGCGGTTGTTGTCACCCCGCGCAGCATGACAACTCTTGTGAGTATGACAGCGGCGAGGGCGCTTGCAATTTGTGGCAAGAAAAGCCGCCGCTTTACCTTAACATAAAGTTCCCCAACCTGAACGAAGCGCAGATGAAGGCGCTTTACGCTCTTCCCTTTGTCCATTATCTTTGCCAAACCGACAACGACGCGGCCAAGCAAAGGCGGGAGATGGGCTTTTGCGAAATCTTGATTGGCGGCGGCGCGAATCCGCGCGAGCTTTGCGTTCAGCTTGAAAAAATAGAAGAAAAATTTCCGGAGATAATCGAGCCTGCCTTTTTTGACACGGCAAAAAAAATGTTGAAAAATTCTCAAAGTCGCGCTAAAATATAAGCAAGGCGCAAAGGGGGAGGCGCGATTCTTTTTGCGGAGTAAAAAAGTTGGCAGGACGCAATTTATTCGCATCGTTTTCGGGCAAGACCGTTTTAGTTGTTGACGACAGCGACATGAACAATTCCGTTATAAAAACCATTTTGGAGCGATACGGAATGAATGTTGTCGTGGCGCAAAACGGCGCGGACGCTCTTCAAAAATTTAGCGAAAGCGATTTGTTCGCAATCAGCGCGATTCTTATGGACATATCGATGCCCGTGATGGACGGCCGCGAGGCGGCTAGGCAAATAAGGGCGCTTGACCGCAAGGACGCTGCCGCCGTTCCGATTATCGCCGTGACCGCAAGCGTGGAGCCGTGCGACAAGTCAGAAATTTTTGACTGCGGAATGACGGATTTTCTGACAAAGCCAATCGTTCCTGAAGTTTTATGCGACGCTCTGACCCGTTCTTTGAATCAAGCATGAAAAAATTTCCGCATTCTTTTTTTCTCGTTCTTGTTTTTTTTCTGTTGAATTTTTTCGCCTTTGCGGAAGAGCAGCCTTGGTCGCGCCTTTCAAATCTTTTGCCAAAAGAAGAGCTTGAAATTTTTAGGCAAGCCTATCCTTGGGTTCAGTTTGAACTAGACTACGACAAAGAAGAAAAAGACTGGACGCTGGCGGTGACGGCCTTTGGAAAAAAGTCTGTCTTTTACCGCGCCGAAGGCTTGTACTTGCCAAAAAGCGAATTGGCCAACCGCGACCACTATTGGCGCGTCATTTACAAGTACGACAAAACGCTTGACGATCCCGCCAATTTTAGCGAAGAAAAAAAAGCCCGCATCCGCGCGTATTCTTCCGACGAAAACAGAAAGAAGGGCGCGGTTTCTTCTAAATTTATTTTTGACGCGATTTACGATTGCAGGAGCCGCGCCGCGATGGAAACGCATTTGCGCAGCATGACTTTGTGGAACAAGCCGCTCAACGTTCACAGGCAGATTGGAAAGCTTTTGGACAAGATTGAGGCAAAGGTTTTTGCGATGGCGAAAGGCGACAAGGAAATTCGCGACTTTTTAAAATCCTTGTCAAGCTGTTCCGGCTACAACTGGAGACAGATTCGCGACAGTCCCACAAAGTCTTTTCACAGCTACGGAATAGCGGTGGACGTTCTTCCAAAAGGCTGGGGCAGCAAAATAGTTTACTGGGGCTACGAAAAGCAAAAGGGCAACAAGAACTGGATGCTGATTCCGCTAAAGTCGCGCTGGATGCCGCCCGCCAAAGTCATCAAGGCTTTTGAAGACGAAGGCTTTATTTGGGGCGGCTATTGGGCGATTTGGGACAACATGCACTTTGAGTATCATCCCGAATTGTTTGTCGCCGAGCGGCTTTACGGCGACAAATTGCGTTGATTACTTGACTTGGGCGTAGGGCTGGCCCATCAAGACATGCTTGTAGCCGCCTTGGTCGTTTGGCTGGCAGACAAGCGAAACGTCCGCCGTTGATTGGAAGACCATCACGATGTCGCTTCCGCCAAAAAGAAAGTAGCCCATCGGGTCGCCCTTCTTTACTGTTAGGCCAACCTTAAGGTTTTCTTCCCAGTTGCATGAGCAAATCTGCGACATTCCAATCGGCAAAATGGCGACAAGGCCAAATTCTTTTGTGTCGATTACAACGCAGTCGCGTGTTTCAATCATTTGCCAGCCGGGAATCGCGTCTTCAAGAACGTAGTGCTTGTTCTTTGCGTCCCAAATTGTGATTCCGCCGGCGGCGTTTGTTCCTTTGATTTTTCGAAGCTCTTTTATCGTTCCGCTGACGGGAAAGTGGTAGCGGTGGTAGTCGTTTACGTCAAGGAATGTGTGCGTCAAGGTTCCGCCTTTGAACGCGTCTTTGTAGGCGGAATCGGGGCCAAGCAATTGCGCCGTAGAAGTGAAGTTGGCCGACTTGATCGCCACGCCTTCTTTTTGAACCAAGTCGCCGTTGGCGTCAACCTTCCAAATGCCTTGCGGAGTTGAGTCGGCGGGAGCGACGACATCCGAGTCGCTAATAGGCCGAACGGACGGATCTACAAGATGGCGCGAGAACCATTCGTTGAAGGTTTTCCAAACGTTCGTGTCGGCGTACCAACCGTACTGCATGTTCATGCTGGGGTCGTTTTTTATGTTCTGGTAATAGTCGTCGTTCCAGCTTGCTTCGGTGGAAAGAAATTTTCCCCAGTTGTCGGAATATTCGCGGCACCATGTTGCGATCGGCTCGTGGTATTGCAATGTGGGGTAGTAGTAGCCGCGGCCTTCAAGCTCTTCAAGCGGCTGGTCGATGACAAACCAAAAGTAATCCACGCTTTGGTCGATGCGGTCGTAGAGCGCGGGCTGCTTTCCTTTTGACAAAACGTTCCAAGGCATGCAAACGTCGGCCCAATCCAAAAAGTCGTAAAGCTCAGCGACGTTGCCAACGGGATTTGTTTCGGGGTCGGGGTTAATCGCGCGCGCTTTTTTGATGGACTTTTCCATAAGCGCCATAAGAGCCGGGTCGGCGGAAAGGCATTTTTCCATCGCGAGCGATGAGGCGGAGCGGGGAAGCTTGCTTTGGGCCGCGCGCGGTTTGCATGAAATCGCGCAAAGGGCGGCGACAATTAATAAAAACGCGAATGATTTCTTTAACATAAAAATTGTCCTATTCGTTCTTGTTGATTATGCGCGAGTCGAACTTGCCGGTGGCGATTTCGATCCAGCGGGTCCAAAGCGAAACCTTGTTGTCGGCGTTGAGCGACTCCCAAATTGTCTTTGTCCATTCGTCGATGTTGGCGCAAGGAGCGTCAAGAAGCGCGGGCTCCCCTTCAAAGCTGGGGAGCGGGTTTCCGTCGCCCATGTAGGTGTGGATAAAGCGCGCCTTTCCGCTCTGCGGGTTTGTGTACGCGTAGGTAAAGCGGTTGCAGCTGTCCGCGTTTCCGTTGTCGCTCTTTAGAATCGAAAGCGCGAAGTTGTAGGCGCCGTCCTTTATTCGCATTACGCCGGAAATGCGCGGCGTGTAGTTGGGCGCGTCGGGCTCAAACTCGCGGCCTCGCAAAGATTCCTCAAAAGTTTTTCCTTTTGACATTTCGTCGTAAACGGTGTCGGTTTGGTCGCCGTTTGTGACGATTGTTTTTTCGCCCAAGACGCGGACAGGCGCGTAGATGATAAGGCTGGGGTCCGTCAATTTTGACGGGTCAAAGGCTTGCGTTCGGATTCCGTCTCCGTCTTGAACAAAGACGCGGTTGCGGGAATTTTCGCTCCGGCCCATGATAAAGTAGGCGGCGATCGCGTATTTTCCGCAGGCGGATTTTCCAAGAATGATTCCGCGTCCAGGATAGCTTGTTGAAGAAAGTTCTTCTTTAATGGAAAGTGTTTTCATGGGGAACAGTATGGCGCATTCGCGCGCGAAATTCAAGGGTGAGCGTTTGACAAAGCCGCGCGGAATGTTATAAAATAGCGATAATTAGGAGAACCGCATGAGCATTCAAAAAAAGCCCTTGGTCAACGACCTTTACACAGCCGACCCTTCGGCCCACGTTTTTAACGGAAAGATTTACATTTATCCTTCGCACGACGAAGACATTGACGTTGCCAGCAACGACAACGGCGACCAATACGATATGGTGGACTATCACGTTTACGAAATGAAGGACGCGGAAACCTTGCCGCGCGACTGCGGCTGCGTCCTAAAATTGGAAGACGTAAAGTGGGCCTCAAAGCAATTGTGGGCGCCCGACTGCGCGGAAAAAGACGGAAAGTATTATTTTTATTTTCCCGCGCGCGACAAAAAGGGAATGTTCCGCGTTGGCGTTGCCGTCGGCGACAAGCCCGAAGGCCCCTTCACGCCGGAAGACGACTACATTCAGAGAACGTACAGCATCGACCCCTGCTGCTTTCAAGACGACGACGGCAAGTACTACCTTGTGATGGGCGGCTTGTGGGGCGGCCAGCTTGACCAGTACCGAAACAACAAGTGGAGCGCCGACAACAAGGAGCCGCAGGGAGCCGAGCCCGCTTGCACTCCAAAAATCGCCTTGCTCAAGGACAACATGAAAGAGCTGGCCGAAGACTTGCGCGACTTGGTCATCGTTGACGAAAAAGGCCAGCCGCTCAAGGGCGGAGACGACGTTCGCCGCTACTTTGAGGATCCTTGGCTTTTCAAAAAAGACGGAACTTACTACTTTACATACTCAACCGGAACAAGCCACCTTTTGTGCTACGCCACAAGCAAAAATGTTTACGGCCCTTACACTTACGGCGGCTGCATTTTGACTCCGGTTTTGGGCTGGACTACGCACCATTCGATTTTGGAATTCAACGGCAAGTGGTACTTGTTCTACCACGACTGCGAGCGCTCAAACGGCGTAAACCAAAAGCGCAACGTTAAATTCCGCGAGCTTACATTTAAGGCTGACGGAAAAATCCAGACGATGGACGGCTTTGACCGTTAAGCGCTGAATAAAGCGCCAAGATGACGGCGCGAATGAAGGCCCGGGCAGAACGCTCGGGCTTTTTCTTTATACAAAATACAAGGCCTTGCGCAAAAATTTCGCGCGTGATAGAATGAGGCGACAATTTAAAAGGGAGCTGGAA
>CADCCO010000087.1 GCA_902799965.1 uncultured Spirochaetaceae bacterium | reverse complement strand
TTGACTTGTGCAAGGCCCGCGCCAAGGAAAAGTTCGGCATTGACCTGGAGGAAGAAATAGTCCTTGTGGACTAGCGCATAAAGCGCATTGTAAAAAAAAACGCCCTTCAAACGAAGGGCGTTTTTTTGTCGCTAGAAGCGGCTAGGAATTAGTCGTTCGTCCATTTAACATCGAACGCTGAATTGTCAGCCGTATCATACTTTACACGGAATGTTACTTTTCCGGCTTCAAAAGATTGTTTAGCAATCGCTCCAGCGGGGTCAATCAACCCTTTTGCCATTGCAGTATTATCGCCACCGACAGTGCCTGTAATGGCGCCAGTCACATAGTCAACGCCAGCGTATACGTCATCAAGCACGATGCTTCCAGTTGTCACGGCGTCGCCCCTATACTTAAAGGGATCAGCGCTGTTAGCATTAAGCTTTACCGTAATCTTCTTGCCCTTGGCAACTTTATAAGTCACAGTCTTTGAGAAAGCCGGCTTAACATCGGCAGAGAGATTATAATTTCCAGCCACTGTAAGAGTCAAAGACTCCTTGTCTGTCTTGTTGACAATCAACGCGTAGCTAGCGCCATCTCCATCCGCATCTGTCCATGCAGCTTCGGAATGCTTGGGATTGACATTGACTAAGTCATGAATCTCGGCAACTGCTGGGTCAGAAGTTGTGTATGTCCAACCCTTTCTGTATTCTTTGCTACTCGGAGTCGCGTCAATCGTGTTAGCTGAATATCCGTTGTAGATTGGCTCGGGAAGATCGAAGGCAGCGTTCTCGCCAGGTTTTTTAACTTCAGCAGTCACCGGTTTGTAAGTGCGCGCAGATGGAACATCACCATTAACGACTACATAGGGAAAATCAGGCTTCCACTCGATGAACTTCAAAGGAACCTTTCCCTCGTCAGTTGTAGCCTTCTTAAGAATCTTAACTGTGTACTCGGCCTCGGCCTTTTTGCTTGCATTCGTCGTAGACTGAACAAGCACCTTTACTTTGAAAGTCTGATCCGCGCTGTCAACCGATGTGTCGCCGTTCTTAGCCGTGACTTGCACCTGATTCGCATAAACATCTGAAAGATCCTCCACATGCTCTTTTCCTTCAACAGACCAAGCGAACTTGATTGTGTCTGTGCCAAAGTTTGAGGGAAAGGCATAGAGAGTCGTTCTCGTTGGCTCGCTAACATAAGTTGACGTTGTCGCGTTAGCGGCGATAACATTCGCGCCTGTAATTCTTACAGACGGTCCATCCGAGGCAGCCAGAAGAAAAGGAACAAGCGACGTGTCGCTTGAATTTGAGCAGCTTGCAAATCCGGCCACCGCGGCGGCGACAGCAAGCGCTGTTAAAAGTTTTGAAATTTTCATTAAACAACCTCCTAATGAAATTTCTACAATATTACCCCCTCCCCGCGCGCTTTGTCAATACAATGCCGCCGCTAAAAACAAAAAGTTATCGTTTTTATTTTTATTGCTTTTATCGATGTTTTTATTGAATATTTCTGCGTTTTATGATAGAATATGACGATATCATTTTAAGGATAATTCGGTGTTACAGCTTTCATTCGTAAATTATAAAAAGGGCGCCGCCCTTGTAGTTGAAGGCAAGGCGCAAAGCGACAGATTCTTCATCATTCAAGTTGGCCAGGTGCAATGCGTCAGCGACGTGAAGATTCCCGGACAAGAGCAGGTAATTCTTGGACCCGGCGACTTCGTTGGCGTTATTCCCTGCATGTCCAACCACTTGCAAATTGAAACCGTAATCGCGATGACCGACGTAACGGTCATCGCCGTAATGCGCGACCAGTATCCTGAATTGATTGCAAAGAACACGCCGGTCGCCATGAAAATCATCCGCACGTTCGCGAACAAAATGCGCGTCTTGAACGGAGTTCTTACAAAACTGACTTTAAACAACGTGGCCTCCGAGTCGCCCGACCAGCTTTTTAAAGTGGCCGCCTTTTACGACAAGGCCAACCGCCCCGACGTGGCGATTTACGCCTACTACCAGTACCTCAAGGCCTGCCCCACCGGCGCCAACGTTGAGGACGCAAAAAAGCGCTTCGTCGCGCTAAAGCCAAAGAGCCGCGCGGTTTACTTTGAGCCCACGGAAGAGATGACCCGCAAGTATCCCAAGGGAACGATGATTTTCTGCGAGAACCAATCCGGCGCCGACATGTTCATCATCCAGTCCGGAGAAGTTTCAATCAGCAAAGTCGTTGACGGAAACGAAGTGACGCTCGCCGTTCTTAAAAAGGGCGACATGTTCGGCGAAATGGCCTTGCTGGAAAACAAGCCGCGCAGCGCTTCCGCCGTTGCCCACGAAGAATGCGTTTTGATGGTCGTAAACCGCAAGAACTTTGACTTGATGGTAGCCACGCAGGCGCAATTGATCGCCCGCTTGACGACGACGCTCGCCGAACGCCTTTGGGCCTTGCACCGCCAGTTGACCAACAGCCAGATTAAAGAATACTCGCACAAGCTTGTCGACATGCTGGCCCTTCAATTGGAAAAAGCCAAGCTCAACATCACAAGCTCGCAGGCTTTCCAAACAAACCTTTCAGTCCAAGACCTTGTGACAATGTGCGGAATCCCGACCAGCCACCAGGCGCAGGCCATAAACGACTTCACCAACCTTGCCCAGCCCAAAATCGTGGCCGGAAAAATCTTGGTCGCAAAGCCCAACGAAATCATCAAGGCCGCCGCCTTCTACCGCTCTAAGGCGTGAAGAAAGATGTCCGGGTCAAGCCCGAACATGACACGAAGGCCGCCCCTGTCATTGCCCGGCTTGACCGGGCAATCTTTTTTTCTAATACCGCGCCTCTATTTTTCCGATAATTGAGTTATGAAAAAGGCTTTTTTTCTTTTGTCATTTTTCGCTTTGGCGGCGCTTTCTTTTGAAGCGTTCGCGGAGGCGCTGCCAAAAGGCTACGGCGGCGTTGAGCTGGGCATGTCGCTTGACCAAGCCAAGCAGGCTTTAAAAAGCAAGAGCGACTTTGGCTACAACGGCGACCGCGACGTTTCGCTTTTGCCCGGCGACGCGCGCGTTTTGATAGAGACCGACTCGCGCAACACACAGCGCCACGGCTTTTTGACCCAATGCTGGTTTCAGTTTTACCAAGAAAATTTGTATTCAATCATAATCAACTTGAACCCGGAGCGCGTCGACCACTACAGCGTCTACACCGCGCTCGTCAAAAAATACGGCGAGCCCAACGACTTTAGCCCGGAGCGCAGCGTTTGGAAAAACGACAGCGTAACGATGAGCCTTGAGCGGCCGCTTTCGTTGAAATACACCGACAACAAAACGCTGGAAGACTTGTCGCAAAAGTCGCTGGTCCAGAAAAACGGATGGGAAGTCACCCGCGAAATGTTTTTAAATGAGCTGTAAGCGTATGAAAAACTTAAAACGAAAGACCGCCGCGCTTTTCATAACGGCGCTTCTTTGCGCGGCCGCCGCTTCCTGCCAAAAAGGCAATCCAAAGCTGCCGACCAAAACTCTTAGCATAGCCACGGCTTCGGGCGCGCGCGTTCAGCTTGAAGCGGAAATCGCCGACAAGCCCCAAACGCGCGAAAAGGGCTTTATGTTCCGCAAAAACATTCCCGACGGAACCGGCATGCTTTTTATTTTTGAGGAAGACAAAGTCCTTCGCTTTTGGATGAAAAACACGCCCTCGCCTTTGAGCATCGCTTACATCGACTATAAGGGAGAAATCAAGGACATCCTTGACATGAAGCCCTTTGACTTGCGCGACGTAAGCTCGTCGGCCTACGTCCGATACGCGCTGGAAGTTCCGCAGGGCTGGTTTGGCCGCGCGGGCGTCAATGTCGGAGACAAGCTAGACTTACTCCCGCTCCAAGCGAGATAATTCCATCGCGGCGATTTTGTCGTCGGGGTCAAATTCCAAAACAGTCTGAAAGTACCTTTGAGCGGCGGCGACGTCGCCTTGCTTTAGGGCCGCGTATCCAAGGTTTGAGATTATCTTTGTATTTTCGGGAGCGATTTCCAAGGCCTTGAGCAAATGCGCCTTGGCCTCGTCCAAGCGGCCCGTTTCCATGCAGCAAATGCTCAACTCGTTGTAGGTGTCGGCATTGTCGTCGCCGCCGCATTCCAGGGCTTTCTTAAACGCCGCTTCCGCGTCTTCGTAGCGGTTAAGGCGGCGAAGTCCCCAGCCCAGCATAAACCAAGCGTTCCAAACGTCGGGATTGTGGCTCAAAAAGACGCGGAGCTCTTCCAAGCCCTTTTCTTCCTGTCCGTCCGAAATAAGCTTGTAGGCTTTCTTAAAGCGCTCGTCGTCAAGCGAGCCGTTTTGAATTTCGTTTATCATTTCTTGCGCCCGCTCTTTTTTGTAAAGGCCGTTCTCTCCAAGGTCTTCGTCCTTAGCGTCGCAAACAAGCGCAAGGTAGGACTCAAAGCAGCCGCGCGCGTTGAAAAAGTCGTGGCTCTTTAGGTAGAAGAAGCCGGCGTTGAAAAAAGCGTCGGCGGGCGGCGGGTCGGCTTCCATCGCGGCCTTGTAGTATTCTTCCGCGTCGGCGTCGTAAGCGTCAGCGTCTTCGTTAAGGCCGCTGCGCCTGTAGCTGTCCGCGCGCTGGTCAAAGAAAAGCGCCGTGTTCAGCGTTATCGCCACGTCGTCCGGGTCAAAGCCCCGCAAGGCCAAGAATATTTCTTCGGCAATGTCGTAGTCTTCGTTCTTTGTCTTTAGAATGGCGGCCGCGCTAAGCTCTTGCTTTAAGTTGGGCCTGGCTTCTTTTAAAATCGAACGGTAGTAGTCCAAATGCTCGTTCGTCTTGTCGTAGGCCAAAACGGTCAAGAGCCCCGAAAGAATTTGCTCTTCCGTAAGCTCCGCCATGTTGAAGTTGTCGCCCGAATCCTTGTCCTTTTTTTGGACGGGAAGCGGAATCGACTTGTCGATATGCATCGCTTTTTTTGAAAGCGAAAAATTTTCGGGAAGCGTTATGTAGTAAATTGATTCCAGTTGCTTTGAGCCGGTCATTTTGTCTCCGCCTTACGCGCTTGGAGCGGCGGCGCCAGAATCCGCCGGAGCGGAAGCGGCCGCTGCGGGAGCGGGATTTTCCGGGGCGGCGGGAGCGGCTTGGGCAGGCGCGGGGTCGCTTGCGCCAGAAGCGGCCGCGGCCGGAGCTTCGGCGGCAGGGGCTTCCGAGCTCGCTGCCGCAGCGTCGGGAGCGGCAGGGGCGGCTTGTCCGTCGGCGGGCGCGGCGCCTTGAGCGGCGGCGGCCTTGGCTTTTTCTTCCGCTTCCATCTTGGCCTTTTCGGCGGCCACGGCCTTTTCCTGCGCGGCCTTTGCGGCGGCGAGCTTTTGCTCGGTCGTTTCGACGGGCTGGAAAACGTGCTTTCGCATATTCACAAGGTATGTGTTGATTCTTATCTTATACGCTATGGGAACGGTCTTGTCGCCGAATTTTATCGAAACCATCAAGATGTCTTTGCGGCCTTCGACCGGGCTTGTGGCCACGACAACGCCGCCGACTTGAATGACTTCTTGCGGGTCCTCAAAGCGCAGCTGCAAAAGCGCCTGCTGGTTTTCGACGTACTTTTGAATTCCCATCATTATGATTTTTACGCCGCCAAAAGAAAGGTCGCGCAAAATGCAGTGGCGGGGAACTCCTTGAATTTGGACAATCGCCTCTTCTTTTGTAAGGCCCAACTTTCGCTTTACGTCGGCGTTCAATATGATGCGCTCTTCCTTGCGGCGAATCGCGTTGGCGTTCGCGTCCAGCAAAGTTCCCAAGCGCTCAATCAAATCGTCCGGCGGCCTCTGCGTGAACGAAATCGTGATAATCGAAAGTTCCGCAGAATTCATGTAAGGCTTTATGTCGCTCACCCTTCCGTTCACAAAAAAGCTTATCATCTGCTTGTCGGAATCGATGAAGCAAAAGCGAACGCTCACAGGTCCAGTTTCTTTTTTGGAAAGCATGGCGTAGGCGCCGCCCTTAACGCCGACGATGATTCGGCACGCCATCAAGGAAGTGGAATTTACAATGCATGGCCATTGGTTTCCGTTGCACTTTACGTAGATTTGCCGCGGATCTATGTTCAGGATTCGCGTGATTTCCTTGCTGAACGTAATCTCCGTATCGCGGTAGTGATCGTAATAATCTTGAAGCTGCTGGGTCGTTACCAAAGCCATAATAGACTATTATAAACTACTTTTTTCAATAAGTCAACCAAGCGCAAAAAAATTTGCTTTTTTCCAAATTCCGTGGTAAAATAATTGAATAATTCGCGTTTGCGAAAAAAAAACATTTTGTCGTACGACAAGGGAGTGAATTATGGGAAATTCAGCGAAAGCTAAGTCAATCGGAAGATTGATCCTTCAGTTGGCCTTGGGCTGCATGCTCATCGTGGGCGGAATCTGGGCCTTGCAGGGCGGCGGCGACTTTGGCGCGCAGGCTCTGGCCGGCTGGCTTGGAAAGAACTTTGGCGTGGTTTTCGGCGTGATTGAATTGGTGGCGGGCGTATTGCTCATCATCGAATGCTTCACAAAGGACATCTTCGGAAAGTTCGACAACATTCTTGGTCTTATCATCATGATTGTTTGGCTTGTGGCGATTGTAGTTGGCGACATCATCAACGGCCACTTTGACCCCTTCTTGCCCTGGATTTACAACTTCGCGGGCCACGTGATCATTCTTGGCGCCTTGTGGTCGTTGAACGACTAAGGTTCTAATTACTAATTCTTAATTCGTAATTCTTAATTATGAATTAAGAATTAGCGTTCTTTTCCAGCCCTAGAAAGCGGCCAATTTTTTGTTGAGCAATTCGGTGGCCTGCTTGGGGTTGGCCTTTCCCTGCGAAAGCTTCATCACCTGGCCCATGAGCCAGCCGACGACGTTTGTCTTTCCGGCCTTAAAGTCCTGGATGGCCTTGGGGTTCTCAGCCAAAACTTTGTCAACCAAGCCTTCGATAAGGCCAGTGTCGCTCACCTGCTCCATGCCCTCTTCCTTGATAATCTCCGAAGGCATTTTGTTTGTGGAAAGCATTTTGGCAAAGACTTCCTTTCCCTGCTTGGAAGTGATTTTGTTTTCTTCCAAAGCGTTTGAAAGCTCGGCGATGTGCGCGGGCGTAAGGGCCACCTCGCCGATCGTCATGTTCTTTTCGTTAAGAACGGCAAGCAGTTCCGACAAAATCAAATTGGCGGTTCTCTTGGCGCTCTTGGAATTTTTGGCGGCCTCTTCAAACCAAAGGCTTAGCTCGCGAGTTGAAGTGAGCGTTTCCGCGTCAAAGTCGCTAAGGCCAAACTCCGCCTTAAA
>CADCCO010000086.1 GCA_902799965.1 uncultured Spirochaetaceae bacterium | reverse complement strand
TACAATCTCCATACAATAGAATTACTATTTCCTATAACCGTAAAGGTCACAGAGCCTTTGCGGTTTTTCTTTTGTCGATTTTTGTTGGAAAGTGCCGTAGGGCTGTTTCTGATATGCGGTGTCGTTCTCCGCCTCTCCATCTGGATTTTTTACATTTCAAAAATTCAGATGGGAGGTATTTATGGTGAAATATGCACCAAGAAAGGTATATATCAGAGAAAGTGGCGGCTATGTGGAATTATCCTACACGGAGTTCTGCCGTTGCAGGGAATCCGACCAGACCTATATGGACAAGCTGTTTATCCCCATTCAAGGCTGTCTGCTTGAAGTCGTGAGGGAGCAATACACAGACTTCTACCGTGACAAGGAACGGTGGCGTTATCTGCAAAAATTAGATACAAAGAATAGACTGCTATCTCTCGACGGATTTACGGACAGCGAGGGGAATCCTCTGGACTTTATCACTGATGAAGCGGTGGACATTGCAGAAACCGTTGTCAATGCGGTCATGGTGGACAGGCTGAAAGCCGCCCTGCCTTTGCTGTCGGATAGTGAACAGGAGCTGATACAGGCAATCTTTTTTGACGGACTTTCCGAGCGTGAAGTCGGGGCGAGGTTGGGCATAACGTTGTATCGCCTTCCGAAAACGGAAGGTCGTTTAGCTTTGTATACATTGAACCGCAAGTTGACCTGCACGTCCAACTGCGATAAAGGATTCCGCTAACTTTACAGGGCTGCTTTCCTTAATTTTTTTTGAAAATGAATTTAATTCTGACAATAACTTTTTTATCCCAGACTGTGCCTGTGCTGTGTCGGTCTTAAATTTTATTGTTGCGGGCTCTCCCATAAATTTTCCTTGACATTTTATGTTTATGGTTTATAATATAGTCAAATTGCTAACAAAAGGAGGTTTATATGTTTTTTTACGCTCTAATTGCTGCAATTCTCTTTTGCTCTCCTCTTTGGATTTTTCTTGCGATTTGCCTTTATACAAAAAACAATCCGCCGTCAGAATCCGATTGTCACGAAGATAACGACGACTTTTGTCTTGCGGCCTATTTATAGTCTTTTTTCCCGCAAAATTCTTCTTGAGTTGTATCGCCTTCCGAAAACGGAAGGTCGTTTAGCAACTCTACATTTTTATAGCGTTACCAAGTCTTTTGCGCCTATAAGTTTTTCTTGCAAGTCTGGCTTTTCATAACACAAAACGCAATTTTTGAATTGCTTCTCTGTCAAAATCAACATTCTTACTTCTCCTGTAGGCGGTAAATATGATTTTATACGATTTTGATGTTTTACGCAACCTTTTTTTGTGTCTTCGACGCGCATAAAAACTTCGTTCTGCAATTTTATGTAACCGTCACAAAGTAAAAATTTTCTTAACTCTGTGTAGGCTCCTTTTGTTCCGTATCTATTTGTCGGATTCAGCATGACTAAGATTCGCATTTTGGCGTTTCCTTAAAATCAACCAGCATCGGGAGTTTTAACAATTCTGCCTGATTTTCAACAACAGCATTTCTAAAACTGTCCACCATCAATTCTATTCCCGTAGAAATATTCATCATTTTGCCGTCAATTTTACAAAGCTTATGAAAAATACCTGTCAAACTGCGTCGTTGTTTAATTGAAAGATTTATGTCTGTTCCAATTATTTCATATGCAATTTGATCTACCATCGCCCGCCACGGTTCGATTAAATCGTCAGCCAAATTGAAGTTGTTGTATTCATTATGATGATTGATTCCCAACGCGCAATGAAAGCCGGTTGAAATAAGAGCTTTGATTATATAACTTCTAACAATTGCGTAACCATAATTCAACGCCGAATTTACAGGATCGTCGTTTCGTCTGTTCAATCCTTTGTGGTAAAATTGAAAGTAAGCGCTTGCGGACTGCGCTTCAATGTTATCTTTGTCTCCGTCTTGAACTTGTATTATAAAGTTTTCAATTTCTTTTACGCCTTCCAGTCCCAGAATAGCAAGGTTTCTTGAACTGTTATCTATTTTTTGCCTGATGATTTTATTCCATATTTGGTTTTTAAAATCTTCGCTCCAAAGAATTTGTTTTTTTAAAAGTGATGAATGCCGTTGATTCGGAAAATATGGTTCTATCAATGTTTCGGGCAAATGATTTTTGTCAAATCCGACAACGGTAATCCCTGCCTTGTTCAGTTCCCCAAGTCCCATTGTGCTAAATCTAATTTTCGCTCCAAAGCACAAAACAATTTCAATGTCTTCAAGCGGAATGTGAACAGTTCCTTCTTCCAGCGCAACTTCAAGCTGTCCGTTTGTTACATGACATTCCGCAGGTTTAGTTATTTCTACAATTCTATACGCCATAAATAACGCTTAACACATAATTTAACAAAAAAATACGAGCGGCCTACTCCAATATCGTAATCTCGACGCGGCGGTTTTGGGCCATGCCTTCCTTGGTGGAATTGTCGACGACAGGATATTTGCTTCCGCTTCCGCGGCAAATGAATTTGTCGGCGTCGATTCCGCGCTTGCAAAGCTGGGCGGCGACTTCTTTTGCGCGCTCGATGGATAGCGCCATCTCGCCGCTGGGGTTTCCGACGCTGGCGGTGTGGCCGTTTACAAGCAGTTTGTTTTGGCCGGTCTCTTTTAGGATCGCGGCGATTTTGTCCAAGAGCGCGGCCTCGCCAGGCAACAGCTGGGCGCTGTCGGGCTTAAAGTGCAGGTTTTCCAAAGTAAGCATTATGCCGCCAGCGGTCTCTTTGATTTTCACCGAGGACTCTCCGGCGCCGCCCGACGTTCCTACGACGCGGTTTATTGCGGGCAAAAGTTTTGTCCTGTCAATCGCGGGCGGATATTCCGCGAACATAGAAATCGTTCCCTTAAAGGCCACCTTGTTTCCGTCGGAAAATTCGTACAGCTCGTCAATGCTGTCCCGGATAACGAGCGCGGCGCAGTCGGCTTTGCGGATGAACATTGTGGCGTTGTTGGAACCGTTGGCGCGCAGCAAGTCCGGGTCGCCGTTAGGGTCAAACTCGGAGCGGCCATAGCGGGTGGCCCAACGCGCGCTTAAAACGTAAACTTCCTGTCCGCCAAAAAATTCGTCGCGCAAGTAAGTGTACTCAACGTAAATCGGAACGCGGGTCGGCCTTCCTTTGCTGAGCGGATCCATCGCGCGGACGGCGCGGGCTTGCCAAGATTGGCCTTGCTGGATTTTCTTTTCGGGGAACGTAGGAAAGCTTCTAAAGCTGGGATAGCCGTTGTCCTCTATCATTGTGAGCGTTCCGTCCGCGCCGATTTTAAAGACCGAACGAATGCTGTCGTGAATTCCGTTGACGACGATTTTTTGGTTGTGAACCGTGTCCTGGCTTACAAAAAAATCTCCGTCGTAAACGCCGTCCTCGCATACAATAAAGGAGCGCGCCTCGCGGCTCATAAGACCAACGTATTTTCCGTTGTCGTAGCGGCGCAAGTCCGTCCGCTCCACAAGCGAATAATTTTGGCTCCCAGAGTAAACGAACTGCGTCTCGGCGGCGAACAAAAACGCAGGAACAAACAAGAGAGCCGCCGCCTCAACAATAATCGCGCGAAAAAAATTCTTCATATAAAAATTATCGGCTCAATTATTAAACTTATAAAGCGGCGCGCGGCGTTCATTGCGAATCGCTTCTGGCGTTTTGCCAAATGTCTTTTTGAACTCGCGCATAAAAACCTTGTAGTTCGCTATGCCGCATTCTTCCAGCAAAGCGGCGATTTTTTGGTCTGTGCTCAAAAGCGCTTGGTAAAAAGCCGAGATTCGCAGCGACATCAAGTATTCGTTAAAAGTCATGTCGGTGTATTTCTTAAACAGCCTGCACAAATGTTCTGGCGAAACGTTAATGATTCCCGCCGCGTCGCCCAAATTTATTTTTTTGCGGAACTCTTTTTCAACATACGCCAAGACCGGCGAAATTCTATTTATTCCGTAATAAGAATTTAAGGCGCTTGACTTTTGTTCAACTTGAAGAGAAACAAGCATTTGGTAAAAAAAATCGTACATCAATGAAACAAACTTGATTCTTTGTTCTGGCGCTTTTGAGTCAACGCACTTCAACATCTTTTCCAAATGCGGGGAAAAAATTTTTGTCTCGCTGTCCAAAAGTTTTTCTTTAAATACCACGTTTTCTATTCCGTCGTAAATTCCTTCAAATGCGCTCAGCGGAACTTGCAGCAAAATGTATCTTGCATGGCCCCGCAATTTTGAAGAATGAATTTTTTCGGAATTGACGATTACCATGTCGCCGCTTTCCAAAAGGTATTTTCGCTCTTCCACCTTAAAGTCAATCTGGCCGTCAAGGACGCAAAGCGCCTCAATGTGGTTGTGCCAATGAAAGGGAGAATAAAAATTCACGTCGTCAACGACTTCAAAGCGAATTGAAAATTGCAAGTCAAAATGCCGCTTGTGAAGAATGCTTTCGTGCTTGTATTCGTTCATGCCTATAATTTATACTATTCCTCGCAATATTGCTAGTTTAAATTTGCCAAATCCCGAAAGGCGCGCTATAATAGTAAAATGAACAATTCAAACTACTTTTTGGGAATTATGACGGCCATCGTGGGCTTGATGATGCTTTTGGCGGCTGAATCTATGGTTCAGATTTTGGTCATTGTCTTGGGCATTTCCGCGATTTTGAACGCGGGCTTTATTTTGGCGGCGGTCGCTCCGCTCAGCGTGGACAAGACGTTTAAGACGGAATGTTTCATTCGCGCGGCCGTGGGAATCATCGTGGGCCTTGTTTGCGTGGTCATCCCCATTCGCGTGGCGGAATTCGCTTGGCAAACTTTGGTTTACGTCTTTGCCGTTTACTCGCTTTTGGCGGCGCTTGTGGAAATCCCCATCGCGCTCACCCTGCATAAAGACGGATTCCCCGTAAAGCGCTACGCGATAGAAATCGCCGCGTCAATCGCGCTTGCGGTCATCCTTTTCCTTTTGCCAAGCACATTTGGCTTTACGATTATCCGCATCGGCGGCGCCGTCCTGATAGGCGTTGGAGCGGGAACAACCATTCTGGCCTGGAAAAACCGCGACATCATCGCCGACGACGCAATTGTCCGCGATGAGTAGCACTAGGCATTCCTCATTATGAAAGACAACAAAAACGCTCTCGGGAGAATCGAACGGCCTTTCTTGCGGTTGCGGCTGCAAAGGAAGATGCACATTTAAATCAATTTCGCTTCGCGAAATTGGCAGCCGCAAAGCAAGCGGCCGTCCGCCTTCTCCCTACGCGTTTTTAACTGTTTGCAATGCGGAATTCCTAGCAACCGTTACGGAAGAAGGTTAAAACGCGCAAAGGAGGCGGGCGGTTGGCGGAAACACTCTGTTTGAGCCTGCCGCGCAAGCGGCAACGCTAGATAGTTTCAAGCGAAAACAGCGTGTAGCGACGCTAGCTAGCGGTTCCGCCGACCGCACGCCAACTGGAAGCGTTTTGTCTTGCTTATAGCGCGCTTAGCTTTTCGACGCGTTCAACAAGCGTCGGGTGGGAGTAGTTCCAGAAGACGTAGAGCTTTGGCGGAATCAGCTCGGAAAGGTTTTCGCTGTTCAGCTTGATTAGGCCGGTGACAAGCGGCTCCGGGCTTCCGCAAACTTTTGCGCCAAAAGCGTCCGCTTGGTATTCCTGCTTGCGCGAAAAAATGTTGGAAAGCGGCGTGACAATTTCGCTTACGGAAGTCCACACCATCGCGGCGAGGAAGATTCCGATAAACTGAACGCTCGCCACGTTTTGCGCGGTGATGTTGGCAAAACCAAAAGCGTTGTAAAGGCCAACCAAATGCGCCATTTTGTACAAGAGGAACGTCACAATAAATTCCATCGGAATCATTATTAAAAGGCGCTTGGTGATGTGTCGCAGCTTAAAATGCCCCAGCTCGTGTCCAAGAACCGCCGCAAGCTCGTCCGGCGTGAGCGACTTTAAAAGCGTGTCGTAAAGAACGATGCGCTTTGTTTTTCCAAAGCCGCTAAAGTAAGCGTTGCTGTGTCCGCTGCGCTTGGAAGCGTCCATCACAAAAAGGCCGCCGTTTTTATAGCCAACCTTTTCAAGAATCGCCATGATTTTGTCCTTGGCCTCGCCTTCTTCCAGCGGACTAAATTTGTTAAAAAGCGGCGCGATGAATTTTGGATAGACCACTTGCATGATAAAAGTAAAGGCAATCAAAACGGCGGCAAGAATGAACCACCAGCTTGCCTGGCATTTTATAAAAAGCGCCGCGGCGATAAAGGTCAGGACAGAAAGCAAAACAAGCCCCACGGCCAGGCCCTTTATTTGGTCGCTAATCCAAAGCTTCCATGTCATGTTTGAAAAACCGAATTTCTTTTCTATCACAAACTCCCTGTAAAGCGAAAACGGCAGCCCCACAATAAACGCGGGAACGCTTGAAACAACCGTGAACAAAAGAAAGGCGCAAAAACTGTTGGCGACCGTCGCGGGAAAGCCCGTGAAAGCGCAAACAAAATTAAAGACAAACGGATAAAAGCCAAAAAGGACAAGCGCCATGTCCAGCGCCAGCATAATCGCGGACGAGACGAGCCACTTAAAATATTTTGCGTCTTCGTAGGCGCTGATGTTCTTAAGCTTTTCCGTGTCGAAAGTTTGTACGGCCAGCGGAATTTTTTGCAGCGCCTGCGGAACGCTTCCGCCGTTTTTTGCCCGCGCGCGCCAGTCGATGAATTCCAAAAAGTGGTTGATTAAAAACGTCGCGACCGAGCCGCAAACAAAAACCAAAACGAATGGGTTGGAAAGATTCACTGCTATGTTCATATTTCTATTATAAGGATTATGGGCAAAAAAGGAAAGAAGCGCCAAAACAAAAACGCCCGCCCCGTAATGGAGCGAGCGTCGCATAACGGCTTTAAGCGAAGCGCGCCTGGCCGCCTTTAGGCTACCTCGATGGCAATCTTCTTGGGCTCGGGAAGGGCCTTGCGGGCCATCGTTACGTTCAAGACGCCGTTCTTAAAGCTGGCGGAAACTTTGCTTTCGTCAACGTCGTCCGGAAGAGTGAATCGGCGGGCAAACTGGCTCTGAACGCGCTCGCGGATAAGCCACTTGCCTTCCTCTTTCTTTTCGTTCTTCTCTTCCTTCTCGGCGGTCTTGACAGAGCTGATTGTCATAACGCCGTGGTCGATTTCGATGTCAACGTCTTTTTCTGTGGCTCCAGGCAAATCCATCTGCAAGCTGTAGCAGTCCTTGTTTTCCTTAACGTCTACCTTTGGCAGGCGGGCTGTTTTCCATGTCAAATCCGGCATTCCGCAGTCAAACGCGTTGTCATAATAAACTCCTTCGCGCCGTTACAGGCGGCCGCGTTTTTAATTAAGTTTTTAGAAGCCTCAAGGCTCCTTTCGGGGGAACATATAGCAAAAACCGCGCCAAGTTTGAAAAAATTTATGAAAAATTTGTTTTTTTGATGAAATATTAAGCCAAAAAAAAGGGACGCAGAAAAAAAGAGACGGAAGGACCCGTCAGCGAAACGGCTTGGCCGCAGGCTTCAAGCCGAGAGCGGATGACGGGAGGCTCCGTCTATTTTTTTCGTCGCTGGGACCCATTTTTTTGGACTTTTTTCATTAATTTTGGGTCAAAATTTCCTAAATGATGTGTCATTTTGACCCAAATTTTGATCCACCCCAAGACCAAAAAGGGCAAAATCGGCCCTGGTTGGATCCCCGGGAAAAACTTGCGCCATTTTTTTTGTCAACTCAATCGCGGTCTTGGCGCTGGCCGCAGCGTTTGGCGCAATCAAGCCCAGCCGCGCGCTTTCTTGCAAAACATGGGTGTCCAGCGGAATCAGCAAGTCCGCGGCGCTTGCCCAATCCCACAAGCCCAAGTCCACCGGCGAGCCGCGCCGGACCATCCAGCGCAAAAACATATGCAGTTTTTTGCAAGCGCCTTTTGGGTTTTGCGAAACGCATTTTACGCCCGGAAACAGGCTTATCAGCGCGGCCACCAAGCGCAGTTCTGGCGGAACGGTCGCAAGCCCGAGAGGCGCGGCGGCTCCTTCGTTTTTGGTCGCGCCTCCGTTTTTGGCATTGCCGCAATTATTGGCAAGACCATAACGCGCGCGGACGGCGGCGCCGAGCGAGCCGCGCTCCTCCACAATTTGCGCAAGGCGGCTACACAACTCGGCCATGTCGGCGTACGAAAAAAATCTGTAAAACTTTTTTTGGCTTTTTGGAAAAAACTTTTTGTAGCCGCCGCTCGTCAGCCAATCGGCGAACGAGGCGCCGCCAGTCTTAGGCTTGCAAGCGTTTTTTGTCGCGGCGACCGCAGTTTTGGTCTTGCAAACAATTTCATCTTCGCGCGCAATCTTTGGCTTGCCAACGCTTTCGTCCGCCGCGTCAAACATCGCGTCAAGCTTTGCGATGAACTGTTCCCGCTGGCCAAACGAAAGCGTCGAAACGACAAAGGCCGCAAGCTCTTGGTCGCGCGGATTGGAATAGCGGCGCAAAAAACGGCTGGGGTCAGCGTCCATAAAAGAGGCCTTTTCGTATTTGTCGGCGAGCGCGCGCAAACATTCCGCAAGATTATTGTCAAGCATAGAATGATTTTACCGCAAAAGCCGCCGGGCTTCAACATTCCGCGCAAGGTTGCAAACTTTCGCTTAAACTGATATTATAACGGCATGCAGAAAACTTCAGCTTTTGACATGCAAAAATTCGCGGAAGACAAGATTTCCGCCATAGACGCAAAATTTGAGGCGCAAAAAATCGCGTTCGCGCCGCTTTGCTTTCAGGCCGTTCGCGCCCTGCTTGAGCTGGGAATCATGCAGGCCATAAGCGACTCTGGCGACTCGGGAATCAGCGTCCAAGACCTCTGCGCCAAAACAAAAATCTCCGAATACGGCGTCAAAGTTCTTAGCGAAATGGCCGTCGGAATGAACGTTCTTAAATTGAAGAACGAAGGCGGCGCCGAAAAACTCTTCCTTGGAAAAATCGGCTGGTTCCTTCTTGAAGACAATTTGACAAAAGTCAACTTTAACTTTACGAATGACATTTG
>CADCCO010000085.1 GCA_902799965.1 uncultured Spirochaetaceae bacterium | reverse complement strand
CTCTTTTGTAATCTCGCCTTCAATCTTTTTGACCGCCGCCTCGTAGTGAGTGATGACGTGGATTCCGTAAGCGGAACCGCAGGCAATCAAACAAACCGGGATAACGCTGGCCACGATGGTGAATGTGATTCCCAAAATGTCCATGATTCCGCAAGACCAAACCGTGGCCATCAAGACCGCGATCAAGGGCAGCAAGGTTCCGCTGAACGTATGGAAAGAGAAGTAAAGGGAAAGCAAAACGACAAGCGTTACAAGCGGAATCAAGGTGAACAAGTCGTGCATCATATAGTCCGAGGCGTTGTCGCTAAGAACCGGGTCGCCGTAGAAGCGGACCTCAAGGTCGTGGCCTTCGATGGCTTTGTAGGCGATGTCCTGGATTTTGTGCAAAAGCGCGATTTGCTCCGTTGAGCCAAAGTCGGGGTCGATTGTCGCCGCGATTTGGGCGGCCTGGAAGTCGTCGTCAATAATGACGCGGTTGTACATGTCCTGCCAGTCGATGATTTTTTGCTTTACGGCTTGAATGTCGGCTTTTGTTCCGGCGTAGTTGTCGTCCAGCAGCTGGCCGGCGGCAAGGCCTCCGTCAAGCGAGTAAACGTAGTCAATCTTTGTGATTGAGTTGATTGACTTGATTCCTTCCAAAGAATCGATTTGGTCGGTGATTTGGCGGATTACGTTGATGTATTCCGGCGTCAAAATCGTTTCGCCGTCTGTTTCAAGCGAAATTCCGATAGAAATCATGCTGCCAAATTGTTCTTCCGTTCCAATCAAGCGGGTGTATGAATCGCTTTTTGGCGGCATATAGCGGCGCACAGTGTTCTCTATTGAAACTGTGGCAAGAGGAGCGGCCAAAGCCACTGTAATCGCAATGCAAAGTGCGATGACAAGCCTTGGGTGCTTTAGAAGGTTTTTCATAAAAAAACTCCGTCCTGTTTGTAATTGGTTTATGCGTTCAAATAATTGAACCAATAAACAAAAATATAAGGCGCTTGAGCCTTTTCGTCAAGCGCCTTTTTAAAAAATTTTTTGTTATTTTTGAACGCTGTCTATTATGGTAAAAATGGCCTTTCGCGCGGCTTGCGGCATGGATTCCATCTTTTTTATGTAGGGGCCGTAAAGCTTGAACAGCCGCTTTTCCTTAAAATGGCTGGATGTGTCTATTTTTACGCTTGGAACGGGCATTGAAAGAAGGCTTTCAAGCGGAACGCCCAAGGCGTTGGCGATTCTAAGGGCAAGGTCGGCTTCTGGCATTCCGTCCCGCTTTATGCCGGAAGAAATCGTATTCACTGAAAAATGAACTGCAGCCGCCAACTCCTTTCGGCTTATGCCTCTGTACTCGCATTCATCGGAAACATTTTGCCAAAAACCCATGCGGCGATTTTATCACAACTGCAATATTGTAAAAACACATTTATCGCGCTTGCGTTTTTTTAAATTATTTGCTATAACAAATTATTGCAATTGCGAATTATAAAAAACAACTATGTCGCGCTTGCAACAGGAGAAACATTATGAAAAAGACACTTTCAATGGTTTTCGCCGCAGCTTTGGCCGCCGCGATTTTCTTTGGCTGCTCTAACAGCTCTAGCGACAACAGCGCCCTTCTTTTGGCTATGGCCAACAATAGCGGAAACAGCAACATCCCCGGTCCCGACCACACAGGCTTGCCCGCTAACGTCGGAAACAATGATTTTGCCGGAAAGACGTTCAAACGTACATCTAGCGAAACAACAGAGAAGTACGCTTTCGGCACGGACACGGTCACTTGGTCATTTAGTAACCCATCATATGGCAACACCAACATCGTATATGCCTATACATACAACGCGACTACAAAGCAGTTGTTTATGAAGTTAGCGGGTATGGACATACAAATGTATGACTACAAGTTTGACAGCTCCTCGCTTAAGATGGGCGGCAGCTCAAGATATCCAGCTGGACTAGGATTGAACGAGATTTACAACAAATATAGCTTCAATTACAGTATGGATATGAAAAACGGTGTCACCACAGTTTACAAATTGCAAAAACTCGGTTCAGTACAACTGCCTTATCCTAATATTGTAAACCCCGCCAATACTTCCGGCTACCGAATTTCCTCTATCACCGCCGACAAAATCAACACTTCCGCCGATGCCACTGCAACTGGCACACAACCAAACATAACATGGACATACACAGACCACGCGCGCGAGTTCGCTTACACCAAAAACGATTCAGAGTCAGACTCAACAAAAGCCGTTTTTGACATTACAGGTTTGGACACAAACACCCTCAAACTCACCGTCACATACGCCACGGCTGACAACATTCCCAGCATGACAAGCGCCATAACTTACACGCAGGAATAGTCTGCTCGTAATTTTGTCATGACACATCGCGGCTTCCCCAGCGGAGGCCGCGTTTTTGTTTACGAGTTAATTCCCCAATTTTGCGTCGTTAATGTCGTGGACCAGCTGGGCGATTTTTGTCATGTCGTAAAAATTAAGCGGCTCGTTGATGGCGTAATGGGGCTCAACGCCGCGGTCTATGTCGTAAGCCGAGCCGTTTTTGATCGCGCACATGACACGGTTGCTTGAAAATCTAAAGACCGTGCCGTCAGCCGCGCAGGAAGGCTGCACAGTGCAAGTTCCTCCGCTAGAAGTCGCGCCCAAAATCGTCACGTTGCCGGAAGCCTTTAGCATCGCGGGAACCATGTTTCCGCACGAAAAGCTTAGCGGCGAAATTATGCAAAAAAGGTTTTTGTCTTTAATCGTGTCGCCGTCGTCATAAGAACCGTTAAAATTAACGTCGGCTTTGTATGTCGCCGTACACTTTGAGCCAGTAATCGGATTTGAAAAATTAAGGGAAGCTTCTCCAAGCATCCAGGCCAAGACAAAGGCCGCCGTTCGGCATGAGCCGCCGCCGTTGCAAGAAAGGTCCAGGACAACGTTTTTAACGCCGTCGCCTGCGGCCTTGATTTTTTTGTTCACCGCGTGAATCATCGCCACAGTTACAATGCCATCTTCCATATCCTTGTCACCCGCGTATTTTTCAGTTTCCACGTTAAAATTCTCCAAATCCTTCTCTAAATCCGCTTTCTTGGAGTTATTGCTTGTAAAATAGTCAAAGCGGACAATGACCGTGTCGCCGGAAGCGTCGGGAATTCTTTGGTAGCACAGAACAGGGTCTACTTTGTCTGTAGAGCTTTCGCCCAACTTTATGTTCCGCCCTTTAGCAATGTATTTCGCTGGATTTTTGTAATACTCATAATCGTTAAAGGAAAACTTTGTTCCGGTAACTGTGACGTCTTTTCCAAGCCGCCATGAATTATGCATAAACTCTGCGTGCCCGTCGTCGAAGTAAAACTTGCAAATATCCCAAATCGCGTTTGAAAAAGTCAAACAGTCTTTGCTTTTTAATGGGCCGCGAAGCCCTACAAAGTCAAAGTAAGCGTCAAAATTTTCAAATTTGTCTATGCCGTGAATTGCCTTTAGGCCGTAGTTAAGGTCAAGGTTAAGGCACAGCTCGTCGTAGCAATAATCCGTCAAATATTGGCTTCTCGTTCCTGTGGGCGCGGCGCTGTAGTATTCGGCCGCGATAGGGGCGGCGTTAATATTGGTGTATAAATAGGTTCCATTGTAAAACAAGCTGGCGTTAAAGGGAGCCGCAAAAATGTCGCTGAAAGTTTGAAGCGGAAGGGCCGCGACGGTTTTTCCATCGCGCCGCCACAGAACAATGTCTATGCTTTGCAAGCCGCCCCAATAAAGCGTCAAGGGTTTTCCGGCGACGTTCGCGCCATAAGTCATTTCCATATAATCAGGAGGCTCGTTTAATAGACCGGCCGCGTCAAAGTACGCCAGGCTCCATTGGTAAAACGCGTCGTAATTTTCAAACGCGAATTTTCGATGCAAAAGGTCTATCACAAGCTTTGAACCTGTAACCGTGTTTGTAACCGTAACTTGAGTTCCGTCCGCCGTTGCATCGGAAGCTTTGTAAAAACCCTCTTTCGATAAATTGTCTAAAACGCCGTTTTCTATGGGAACATACGGAATGTCCTCTTTTCCAGCCATAATGCCAAGCGGAATCTGGCAGTTAACCGTAATCTTTCCGGCCGCCGCGTCATATTGCCGCAAATCCGTGACTTTTTGAACAAGGTCCGCCACTCTTATGGAATAGGTCTTTTCCGTTTTGGAACTGTCTTCAACAACATTGTTGATAACGTATGTGTCGCCCGCGTTGGAACAAGCCGCCAAGCAAAAAGCCGCAAAAACGGCAGGCAAAAAAAATTTTTTCATAATTTGCCCTCATTGATGGAATCAACCAGCGCGGCGATTGTTGCTTTGTTGTAAAAGTTTTCCGGCTTGTTGATATAGTAATGCGGCTCAATTCCCTGGTCGATGTTGTATGTGGAGCCGTTTTTGCTTACGCTCATTACAATTTTGCTCGAAAAGTGAAAGACCGTTCCGTCCGCCGCGCAGGAACTATGCACGACGCTGGTTCCTCCGCCTGAAGTGACGCCCAAAATCGTGGCGTTGCCCGAAGCCTTTAACATAGCCGGCACCATGTTTCCGCACGAAAAGCTTAGCGGCGAAACCAGGCAAAAAAGTTTTTTGTCCTTTATCGTGTCGCCATCGTCATAATTGCCGTCAAAATTAACGTCGGCCTGGTACACCGCCGTACACTTGGCGCCGGTGACGTGGTTTGACAACTCAAAGTAACATTCGCCAAGCATCCAGGCCAAGACAAAGGCCGCCGTTCGGCATGAGCCGCCGCCGTTGCAAGAAAGGTCAAGGACGACGTTTTCTATGCTGTTGCCTGCGGCCTTGATTTTTTCGTTCACCGCGTGAATCATCGCCGCGGTCACAACGGCTTTTTCCGCATCCTTGTCGCCAGCGTAGACATTCATCTTCGCGTCGTCAAAACCAACCAGCTGCGCGTTTAAGCTGGCTATGTTGGAATCGTTGTCGGTAAAATTGTCAAAGCGGACAATGGCAGTTTTGCCGGAAACTTCATAGCAAGGAACGGGGTCTTTTTTGTCAGTGGAAGTTCCATGGTAGGCCGGATTCCGCGCGTCATAGGCGTATTTCTTTAAATTTTGGCCATACATTTCTCTAAAGGTGGAACGTTTTGTTCCGGGAACTGTTACAGCCTTTCCAAGCCGCCATGAATTATTGTCATAAAGCGAATGTCCGTCGGCAAAGAAGAATTCGCACACGTCCTTGAGCGCGTTTGAAAAAGTCAAAGAGTCTTCGCTTTTTAAAGCGTCGCGGACTCCCGCAAGGGCAAAAAATTCGTCAAAGTTTTTAAAATTGTCTATGCCGTGAATTGCCTTTAGGCCGTAGTTAAGGTCAAGGTTAAAGCACAACTCGTCGTAGCAATAATCCGCCAAAAGCTTGCTTCTTTTTCCAGTTGGCGCGGCGCTGTAATATTCGTTCGCCACAGGCTCGTCTTCAATGCTGTGGTATAAATAGGTTCCATTATAAAATAAAGCGAAACAGTTCTGCGAGTTGAAAAGGTCGCAGAATGTTTGGAACGGAAAGGCCACAGCGCAATCGCCATTTTGATCCCGCCAAATGAAAATGTCTATGTTGGGAGCGCCGCCCCAATAAACAGTCAAGGGCTTTCCGGCGATGTTGGCGGAGTAAGCCATTTTAAGCCAGTCGATTTTTGCGCCTAGGCCGGCGATGTCTTTGTAAACCAATCTGTTTTGAAAAAAGGCGTCGTAGTTGTCAAACGCGATTTTTCGATGCAAAAGGTCTATCACGGCCTTTGCGTTTGTATAGGCGTTTGTAATCGTGACTTGCGTTGTGTCCGCCGTAATTTGGGAAAGCTTATAAAAGTCTTTTCCAAACCAAAGGTTCATCATGTTTTGTTCCACTGGAAAATAAGGAATGTCGTCGTTTCCGCTCTTAAAGCCAAGCAGAAGGCGCCCCAGCGATTTTACGCCTTTAGTCTCCGCGTCATAGCCCCTCCAGTCCACGATTTTTTCAACAAGGGTCGCCACTTCTATGGGATATGTTTTTTCAGTTTTGGAACTGTCCTCAGTCACATTGCTTATAATGTAAGTGTCGCTCGCGTTGGAACAAGCCGCCAAGCAAAAAGCCGCAAGCAAAGAAACAAGCGCAAGAACGCCCCAAAATCCGCCGCCTTTGCCCCAAAAAACTTTTTTCATAATTCCTCTCCTTAAAAATCATTTCGCTTCGTTTATCGCTTTGACTAACGCGGCGATTTTTTCTATGTCGTAAAAATTTTCGGGCTTGTTAATATAGTAGTGCGGCTCCACGCCTCTGTCAATGTCGTAAGCGGAGCCGTTTTTGATTGCGCTCATCGCATACCTTGACGACATTCTAAAATAAGTTCCGTCCGCCGCGCCGTGATTTTGGACGCAACACGTTCCGCCGCTGGAAGGCGCGCCAAGCATGGTTACCCGGCCGGAAGCCTTTAGCATTGCCGGAACCATGTTTCCGCACGAAAAGCTTAGCGGCGAAACTATGCAAAACAAATTTTTGTCGCTAATAGTGTCGCCCGCGGCGCCAAAAGAGCCGTCAAAGTCAACGTCGGCCTTGTATGTGGCATTTTTGCGCCAGAGAGTTGATTGTTGATGTTTATAGAGCCTTCTCCAAGCATCCAGGCCAAGACAAAGGCCGCCGCGTGCAGGGCGCCGCCGCCGTTGAAAGAAAGGTCCAGGACTACGTTCTCTATTTTCGGCTCTCCAGGCGTTGCGGCGGCCGTTTTGACGGCCTCCTTTATCTGTTCGTTGACCGCGTGAATCAAGGTGATTGTATCTTTGTTGGGATTGTATCTGTCTCTTCCGGCGTACTCGTCCGACCACCAGTCGAAAATATCCGTGTCGGATATCATTCTTTCGCGGGTTCCAAAGTTGGCGATAAAAAAGTCAAAGCGGACGACAGCGGTTTTTTTGTCGGCCGAAACTTTGTAGCAAGGACAACACCACACTGGAGTTCCATACCTGTCATCGCCTATTTTTTTGTTGCGCGCGCCAATGTACCTGTCTGTGTTTGCGTCGTAGTTTTTCGCAAAGGGGGAAATTTTTGTTCCCGCAACAGCCGTGTCCTCTCCAAGAAGATAAGAGTTTTTTAGATAATTGGAATGTCCGTCGCTAAAATAGAATTCGCATATGTCTTTTACAGTGTTGGAAAATGTCATTTGGTCAACGCTTTTTAGGCTGTCGAGAATTCCCAAGCTGGAAAAATATTCCATGTAATTTGAAAAAATGTCTATGCCGTGAATCGTTTTTAGGCCGTAGTTAAGGCCAAAATTCAAGCAAAGCTCCGCGCAGCAAAAGTCGGCAAAGGCTTGGCTTCTGCTTCCTGTGGCGGCCGCCGTGTAATACTCGGCCTCCAAGGCGCGGTCGCTGCGGTCCTTGTACAAAGTTTTTCCATTGTAAAGGTAATAAGAAGAGCTGTTGGCCAAAAAAACGTCGTTTATTGTTTGCAGAGGAAGCGCCAAATAATGTCCGCCGCCTTTTTTCCAAATGAACATTTCCAGTCCCAGCGCGCCCCAGTCAACAGTGACGGGGCTTCCCGCGATGTTGGAAGCGCTGTCTATTTTCATGTAAAAGGTTTTTTCCCGTATGTCGGCGGGGTCCCAATATATCGACAAGTCTTTTTGGAAAAAAGCGTCGTAGTTGTCAAACACGATTTTGCGCCGCTCAAGGTCAACCACGGCCTTTGCGTTTGTGAGCGCGTTCGTCACTTCCACTTTTTTTGTCGCCTCCGTCACTGTTGAAACGGAATAGTTTTGGCCAAGCATTTTTTTGGCGGCGGCGCTGTCAAAAATCATGTAGGGAATGTCGTCGTTTCCGCTTTTAAAGCCAAGCGGAACTTGCTCTTCCACGACTTCATATTTGCTTGAGTCATAAAAGCGCAAGGGCGTAATTTTTTCATTAAGTTCCGCTGTTTGAACGGGGTAAATTTTTTCCTCGCTGTTTTTTTGGACGATGTTGTTTACAATGTATGTGTCGCTCGCGTCTGAACAAGCCGCCAAACAAAAAAAAGCCGCAAGCGCTAATAGAGCCAAAGCCCGCGAAGAAAAGGGGGTATGTTTCATAACGCCTCCTAATCCATATTCATTTTACAATAATTTTTCCCCGCCGTCAAATTTTATGCTATAATCTTTTGTTATGGAGGAACAATGAAAAGAGTTTTGATTGTTTGCGCGGCGGCGTTTGCCTTTTGCCTTTCGGCCTGCGCGCAAAAAAAAGACGTTATCGCCCCGCAAGCGCCCGCGCCCGGCTTGCAGAGCGACCTTTACACAGACGCTGACTTGGTGTGGGAAGAAAACTTTGACGGCGACCAGCTTAACATGGACAACTGGAAGTACGAAATCCACGAGGCCGGCTGGGTCAACAAGGAATTGCAAAGCTACGGAACTTCCACCCAAAACACTTACGTCAAGGACGGCTGCCTGGTCATTCAGGCTTTGAAAAATAAAAAGACAAACGAATACACTTCCGGCAGAATCAACACATTTGGAAAGCATGTATTTAAATACGGCCGCTTTGAGGCCCGCCTAAAAGTTCCCAGCGGAAAGGGCTTTTTGCCGGCCTTTTGGATGATGCCGTCAAGCGAAGGCTATTACGGCCCCTGGCCCCGCTGCGGCGAGATTGACATTATGGAAGTGCTTGGCGACGAAACAAAGCGCGTTTTTGGAACGATTCACTACGGCGAGCCGCACACTCAGCAGCAGGGAAAATACACTTTGGAAGAAGGCGATTTTTCCAAGGAATTCCATGTTTACGCCTTGGAATGGGATCCTGGCGAATTCCGCTGGTATGTTGACGGAAAGCTTTACTACAAGACAAACGAATGGTTCACCAGGCCGCGCGCCAACGGAGACGGAAGGCCCTACCCCGCGCCTTTCAACAAGCAGTTTTACATCATCCTAAACCTTGCCGTCGGCGGAACTTGGGTCGGCTACCCGGAAAAGAACGCCAAATTTGAGGAAAACGCGCGGCTTATCGTTGACTACGTCCGCGTCTACCAAAAGAAATCCTACGACGAAAACGTAAAGATGCCCGAAAAAGTCATCGTCCTGCGCGAGCCTGACGCGGACGGAAACTATGTCCAAAATTCCAAGTTTACGGAATCAGAAGACATGGGCGACGGCACAGGCTGGGACTTTTACACGGCCGGCGGCGGCGAAGGCTCCGCCACGATTGGCGGCGGCGAGCTTAAAGTAAAGACCAAAAAGGCAGGCTCGCTTGAGTACAGCGTCCAAATTTTCCACACCGGCATCCCAATCGAAAAAGGCTGTACTTACGAATTTTCGTTTGACGCAAAAGCCTACGCGCCGCGAACGATTCTAGCCGCCGTATCCGCCCCGGAACGCAACTGGATCCGCTACTTTAAGGACACAAAGGTTGAGCTGACCAAAAAATTGCAGCATTATTCATTCAACTTTTCGATGAAGCAAGACACCGACCCGATGGGCCGCGTTGAGTTCAACATGGGAAACCAAGGCTCCACAGCGGACGTTGTGATTAAGAATGTCGTGGTCAAGAAAGTGAACTAGGGCATAAAAAAAACCGCGCTAACTGAAGCGCGGTTTTTTTTATTATTTTCCGGAAACGAGCCAGCCCTGAGTGAATGTCTTGTCAGGAACTTGCTTGTCGATTGTCTGCTTTCTGAGAGTTACCAACGTTGTTCGGCCGTTCTGCTTGTTCTCCATGCGAACCTTCCAGCGGATAGGATAGGCCTTTCCCGTAACGCCGGTGCCTGTGCGGATTTCTTCGATTCCGCAAACCTTGAGAAGGGCGCCCTTGCGGTCATAGTATTCAACAAAAACGGGCAAGTAAGTCTTTTTGTCGATGAACTGAACGCGCTTTGAGTAGCCAGAGTCGGCCTTTTTAATCGGAACTGATTCAATCTGCCAGCAAGTGTAAGTGGCGGGGCCTACTTTCTTTGAAACGTTCTCGTTAATCATTGTGTGCGTGTCCAACTCGGCGGCGCGCAATGACATGTCGTCATAGGCGAATTCCGAGCCTACGAATGACTTTTGGCGTTCGGCTGATGAAACGCGGCGGGCGGTGCCTACAGACGGCAAGAAAATCCATTTGTCGTCCTGCTTGCCTTTCTTTTCGGCCTGAAGCAAGCGGGTGTTCTTGATGTCCGCGTCGGCTATAAAGGCGAAAACCGTTTCTACCAAATCTGCGCGGTTGCGGCCAAATTGGTCTACAACCAAGTCGCGCTCAAGCTTTCCGTTTTTGTCAAAAAACTGGAAGCTTATGTTTGTCATTGTGAATTCCGGCGGTGTGATTGTAACGGACTTGTTGACAATCGAAGCAGCGTCTTCCGCAACGGCGACAGAAGCGAACAAGGCGCACGCCGCAAGCAAAGCAAAAATTTTCTTCATAAATTTCTCTCCCGACAGCCCTAAAGATTTTTATGAATCAGGCCGTCTTTACATATAGAATAACACAGTTTTAAAAAAATTACAATAATACTTTATTATTTTTTGTTTTCGCGCTATAATAGAAGTCTATAAATGCATTTTAAAGGGGAGCATATGGAGAGCACACAAAAAGAGAAAAAGGCTAAAAAAGAGAAGACCTTGGCCCACAAAATCGTCATGGGCATAAACCTAATGACCATTTCGCTTTTGATGGCGTTGGGCGTTATGGTTTTTATTCGCGAAAAATCGGTAAACGACGTTCAGTTCACCGAAAACTTGGGCAACATCATGCGCCTTACCGACACCACGCTTTCCGCCTTTTTGAACGGAACCAATTCCGAGCTTTCTTTGTTGGGCGGAACTTACTTGATGGCCAAAAACGACCCTGACACAATGGAAGAGCGAATCACTGAATACGAAAGCTCTTACGTTGAAAACACCGACTTGGTTTTGGCCGCCTCCATCACTTTGGAAGAAAGCGGACAAAGCTTTTACTACCCGCAAGACTACGCGCCCGAAAATCCAAAAGAAGAAGGCTGGTACATTGAGGCCGTTGACTACGACGGAACGCCGCGCTTTTCAACCTTGCACGAGTTGTCGGACGGCACCCTTGCCTTTACCGCTTCTAAGACTATTACGGACGAATACGGCGACATGGTTGGCGTTGCCGCTTACGAAATCGACGCGCGAATGTTCGGCATTCTTTTGGGCGACTCCACCAGCATGGGCGACATTAAGTACCTTCTTATCGACCAAGACTGCAATGTTTTGCTCAACCCCTTTGCCGACGAGCTGAGCCTTCAAAAAATTAACGACATTGGCTTGAAGAGCGTTGAGCACTTTGCGCCCGGCGCCTACAAGGTTTCGCGCGACAAGATGCTTGACGGAACAAGCTGCGAAATCCGCATTCTTCCTTCCTCAAACGACTTTTACGCCTTGGACTATGTTTTGGTAATCCCTATGTCCGTCATCAACGGCGGAACCACAAGCGTTGTCGAAGCGGTCATCATCGCGCTTATTTTGGGCATCATAATTTCAATTGTAGTCGCCATTTTCTTGGCCCGCATGTTCACAAAGCCGATTATTGAAATCATCGGAATTCTCAAGAACATCTCGGAAGGCGACGGCGACTTGACGGTTCGCCTGCCGGTAAAGGGCAAGGACGAAATCGGCCGCTTGTCGGAATACTTCAACCTTACAATAGAAAAAATCGCCCGCTCAATGAAGTCTATTATCGTCGAGTCCGGCAAAATGCAGACAATCGGCCGAAACCTTTCCAGCAACATGGACGACGTCGCCGGCGCGGTTACGGAAATCAGCGCCAACATTGACAGCATCAAGAACGACGTTAACAACCAGTCTTCCGGCGTGGAAGAGGCCAACAAGACTCTTAACGAAATCAGCAAGAACATCGAAAAGCTTACGACCAACATCGACACTCAGGCTGAAAGCGTTTCCCGCTCGTCTTCGGCCGTCGAGCAGATGGTTTCAAACATCAATTCCGTCAACAGCATTTTGGCCAAAAACTCGCAGAGCGTTCAATTGCTTTCAGATTCCGCCGCCACCGGAAAGGAAATCGTTTCAAAGAGCGTTGAGATGACCAAGAAAATTGCCGAAGATTCCGCCGGCTTGATTGAGGCCAGCGCGGTAATCCAAAACATCGCGCGCCAAACAAACCTTTTGGCCATGAACGCCGCCATCGAAGCCGCCCACGCCGGCGAGGCCGGAAAGGGCTTTGCGGTCGTTGCCGACGAAATCAGAAAGCTGGCCGAAGACTCCAACAAGCAGGGAAAGAACATCAGCAACGTAATGAAGCGCATGCACGAGCTTATCGAGTCGATGGTTCAAGACGCCAGCCACACGCAGGCGCAGTTTGACACGATTTTCAGCAACACGCAGACCGTAAGCGTTCAGGAAAACGAAATCAAGGCGGCCATGGACGAGCAGACCGAAGGCGGAAAGCAAGTTCTTGAAGCGATTCGCGACATCAACACAATCACCGCCGACGTAAAGGAAAGCGCCGAAATAATGCGCAACGGCGAAAAGGAAATGCTCGCCGAAATGGACAAGCTGGCTTCTGTAACGCAGCAAATCAACGGCGCCATGAACGAAATCAGCGTGGGCGTTAACGAAATCAACAACTCAATGCAGGAAGTGAACAACATCACAAAAGAGAACAGCGAAAGCATTGAGCGCGTTTCCGGCGAAATCGGAATGTTCAAAGTCGAAGGCTAGGAACGAGCAAGGCGCGCCTAATTGCCCGCGACCGCTCCGGCGGCGCTGGCAGCGCCTCTAACGCCAAAGCTTAAGGCCATCATAATCACGCCGGCGAGCAAAACGCCGAGCGTGACGGCGATGACCGTTTCCTTAAAATCCATGTCCAAAAGGCTGGCCGCCAAAGTTCCTGTCCAAGCGCCGGTTCCCGGAAGCGGAATTCCGACAAACAAAAACAAAGCCACAAAAAGCGTTCGGCCAGCCTTGGCCTGAAGCTTTTTGCCGGCGTCGCTTCCCTTGACCAAAAAAAATCGGCAAATTCCGCCAACAAATTTTTTGTCCTGCCCCCATTCCAAAAAGCGGCGCGCGAACAAGTAGATGATTGGAACTGGAATCATGTTGGCAATTATGCAAACAATGAAAGAGGGGACAATCGGCAAGCCCAGCGCTTGCGAAACCGGAATGGCGCCGCGCAATTCAATAAGCGGAACCATGCTGATAAAGAAAATCCAAAGGTATTTTAAGAACATACGCTGACTTTATCAAAAATGCGCGAAAATGTCCACAAATTTGCAAAAACGCGCTTTATGTGTTACAATGTTTTATTCAACTTTGGAGAACAAAATGGCAATCACAGAATTTTTGGAAAAGAACCGCAAGCTTTACGGCGACGAAGTGGCGCTGGTAGAAGTCAATCCCGAACAAGAAGACACGCGCAAAATCACGTGGAAAGACTACGACTTGATTCAGCCGACAGAAAAAACCTTTTACCGCCGTGAAATCACTTGGCGCGTCTTTGACGAAAAGGCCAACCGCATGGCAAACATGCTTTTGGCGCGGGGAATAAAGCGCGGCGACAAGGTTGCCATTTTGATGATGAACTGCTTGGAGTGGCTTCCAATTTACTTTGGCATTTTAAAATCGGGCGCGATTGTCGTTCCGATGAATTTTAGGTATTCCGCCGACGAAATTTTGTATTGCGCCGACTTGGCCGAAGTTGACGTATTGCTTTTTGGGCCGGAATTTATCGGCCGCGTTGAGCAGATAGAGGAAAAGCTTAACAAGAACCGCCTTTTGATTTACGTTGGCGAAAATTGCCCCACTTTTGCCGAAAGCTACCGCGAGCTTGTGGCCGACTACCCCAGCAAGGCGCCCGGAATCGAATTGAAGGAAGACGACGACGCGGCCATTTATTTTTCCAGCGGAACGACCGGATTTCCAAAAGCTATTTTGCACAGCCACCGCGCCCTTACGCACGCCGCGCTTGTCGAGCAAAACCACCATTCGACAAGCCGCTCGGACTGCTTTTTGTGCATTCCGCCGCTTTACCACACCGGCGCCAAAATGCACTGGTTCGGCTCGCTGGTGTC
>CADCCO010000084.1:1492-10465 GCA_902799965.1 uncultured Spirochaetaceae bacterium | reverse complement strand
CAACAAGTTCTTTGCCGGCGAGCGCCCGTCAAGCTTGATTTACGGAAAGCGCCTGACCCCCAAAACGCTGGGCGCGCTTTTGGCCCACTTTGAGAACAAGGTAATGTTCCAAGGCTTCTTGTGGAACATCAACTCCTTTGACCAAGAAGGCGTCCAGCTTGGAAAAGTTTTGGCAAAGACCGTCTTGGCAAAAGAATATGACGGCGCTCTCAAAGAGTACGCTGGATTGCTGGGACTGTAAGTTTTTGAACTGAAATCGGTCACTGACTAGAAAGGCCCGCGATGTTTCGCGGGTCTTTTTTTATGCGGAAGCATTGACATTTTACAAGTTATACATTATATTTAGTTATTGAGTGTATAGGTTGTAAATGGCAAAAAAATGGAAACTTTAAAAGAAATAAAGACTTTTTCAAACAACGGCTACTTTTCTCAAAAACAATGTCTCCAAAACGGCATTAGCCGCTATCAATTGGCCGCGTTGCTTGATTCTGGAGAGGTAAAAAAAGTCAAATACGGCCTATACGCCTTTTCAGATGTGTTGGAAGATGAACTTTTTATACCACAAATATACAACAACAACACGGTTTATTCAAATGAAACAGCCCTATATTTCACAGGTTTTTCAGACCAAGTTCCGTTCACATATACTATAACAGTTCCAAGTGGATATCATTCAAAAAATTTATGGACTGACTTTATTGTTCGACAAGTTCCAAAAAAAATTTTTGACAAAGGAATAATTGAATTAAAATCCCCTTATGGAAACCCGATTAGAGTTTATTGCATCGAGCGAACGCTATGCGAACTGCTTCACAGCCGCGTGGATTTTTACAAAGAACGATTCATTCCCGCAATACAAAGATACATGCGCGAAAAAAGCAAAGACGTGTACAAAATCATGGAATACGCAAAAATATTCAATGTAGAAAAAAAAATCCGACCATACTTGGAGGTACTCTTTGAGAACTAAAAACGCAATGCAACTAAAAGCCTTTATAAAGAACAAGGCAAAAGAACTAAGCATATCGCCACAATGGACATAACAGCCGGCGACAGCATTTATCCTTCCGTAAAACAAATAAAATGTAAACGATATTTTGACAAAACGCCAATAAGAATCCTCTCCTACCCCGTCGAGACAATTCTTGCGGAAAAATTGGAAACAATAATTTCCCGCGGCGTTTTGAGCACCCGCCCCCGCGACTTTTACGACGTTTACATTCTGTCAAAAACAGTTTCATTTGATTCAAAAGTTTTGACAAAAGCCTTGGCCGCCACTTGCGAGCATCGCGGAACAAGGAAGCTTGTCGAAAACGAAGCCGCGCCCAGAATCGCCTCTATTGAATCAAGCGAGGAATTGAAAGCGCTTTGGAAAAAGTATCAGAAGAAATTTCCTTACGCCAAGGGTATTGTGTTTGAGGACACGGTGAGCGCGGTGAGGAAACTATTGGAAGGTTGTTTGGGGAATTGCTGTTTTTTTAGATAATCCAAAATACAAATACGACTATCACCAGCGAAATCCAATGTATGTACGATATTAAAAAATCTCGTCCTTTATCTTGTGCAAGCTTTGCTGGAATAAAACCAAGACCAATAAAAGCAAGTGCAGATGCATTACAATAGTATATACCAAGAACAATTAAAAAAAACAATCAACATAGCTACAATACGTTTTCTTCTTTTTATATGTTTTATTTCTTCAATATTCGTAGAGAATGTCTCTGCATCATTTTTTGAAACTTCTGTATGATTTCTCAACTCTTTTATAGCAAAACGAGCAAGAAGAATATCTACAATTAAGACAAAAATTACAAACAAATAATCAACACATGTAAAAAACTTAAAGAATTCATCAGGCAAGTCTATTTGAATTAATCCAACAGCACCAATTATTAGATTAAATGCAAATCCATAAAACCCAAGAATTAAAAACGCTTTTATAAATCCTTTTAATTGGCTATAAATCTTTTTATCTTTTAAATAAAACTCGTTCAAAAAAAAGATTGAAATCAGAAGCAACAAAGACATAATTATTTTCCTCCATATTCATATTGTCACATATTCGTAATAAACAACACCATAAAAACCCCAAATTATTGGCACAACTGATTCATTTCTCACCTCCAATCTCTCACCCAATGGTGGTCACGACGAAACCAACCACACATACTTGGATATGTAGGACCTGGTTTCGCCCTGCCATAAACCCAAATATGTGAACCACAATATGTACAATACCAATATGTCTTTAGAAAAAACGAAGAAAAAAATGAAATCTTTTGCGTAGTGAAATTCTGCCCGCCCAACTCTTCTTGACACAACTCATCGCATGCCAATCCCTCCGAGCAATGCTCATGCGGCTCGACACATTCCGTCCGTGCTTGGTCAAATTGTGTTGTCGAAGCGAAAACGACGGCGCAAATTAGAAAGGCCGTGATTGCGGTTGAAAGTTTTTTCATAAATTCCTCCAAAAAAGCGATTTTGTAAATATACTCTAATTCTATCTAAACAGTATATCTACTTTTTAACTTAATATTAGCAGTGGAATTACTGTTTGTCAAGAAAAAACAAAGTAAATTTACTTACACTGTGAACATGGGTTTTAAAGAGAATCTAAAGGACGAGATTTCATATCAAGGCATTTTGGTAAAGGAACTTGCGATAAAGGCGGGGCTGCAACCCAGTTCCATAAGCAATTACATTCGGGAAAACAGTTCCGTTCCGTCCGCGGACATCGCTGTAAAAATCGCCGGGGCGCTCGGCGTTTCAGTTGAATATCTTGTAACAGGAAAAGATTCCAGCGCGCCAAAAATGTTCACTCTTCCGCCAAAGCAGAGAAAAGTTTTGGACGCGATTTCTTCTTTTGACGACACAGACTTGGACGCAATCATCGCTCTTGCAAACGCGCTCAAGAAGCGCTACCCAAAGAAGAAATAACTTTCTTCTTCACACCAGCCCGCCAAACGGAATCGCAAAGCGCTCGCACATCGCGCGGTATTCGGCTTCTTGCTCGCGCGTGGCGGCGGTAAAGAAAAAGCTTTTGTCGGCGGGCGCGTTTTGGTCTTGCAAAGAATTTTGGTTGCCCGGAAAAACGCGCAGGGCTTGGTTGGCAACGCCCTCGCGGCTGTCGATGACGCGGACCTTGTCGCCCGCCGCCGCCTGAATGTCGTCGGCGATGTGGGTAAAGTGGGTGCAGCCCAAAATGATTGTGTCGCAATCGTTGGCCGCAAAATAGTCCACGGCGGGGCGGACTGCCGCCAAACGCTCGGCGCGGCTTGCGGTGAACAACTTCTTTTCGATAAAGTCAATCAAGTCCGGGTCGCCGCGCTTAAAGACCGCGCAGTCGCTTGCAAAATCTTCTATCAATTTTTGGCTGTAGGGATGGCGGACCGTCGCGTTTGTTGCCAAAAGGCCCACGCGCTTGTTGGCCGTAACCTTGGCCGCAAGCTTTATCGCGGGAACGGTTCCTACAATCGGAAGCGACGGAAAGCGCGCTCGCAAGTCGTCAAGCGCGGTCACGCTGATTGTGTTGCAAGCGACGACCAGCGTTTTGGGCTTCCATTTTTCTTGAATCAATTCCACGGCTTGCGACGCGGCGGCGACGACTTCTTTTTGCGTCTTTTGGCCGTAAGGAAAATGCGCGGTGTCGCCAAGGTAAACGCAAGAAGCGTTTGGAACCTTTTCCTTAAGAGAAAGCATGTAGGGAATGCCGCCCGTTCCGCTGTCCAAAAAAGCAAAGTCAACGCCCATCGATTTTTCCCCGCCTCTCAGCCGAACAATGAATTAAAAGCGTCGCGCGCGGCATTTTTGTCTTGCGATGGATTTTCGTTTGCGCCGCCAAAGAGCGCGTTTACGGCCGCGGCGTTTTTTTCTTGCGCGCCGTTTTGGCCGCCGCTCCACTTGGAATTTTTTCCGGCCCTAAAATGTTCGCAAAAGTTCGAGCGCTCTTTGTCGGCGATAATTTCGTCGACAGTTTCGTGGCAGTCAAAATGGCTTCCGGGCGCGTAAAAGGCGCAGCCGCGGCAGGAATGCAAGTCCGCGCCGCACGCCGGGCAAACGGAATCCCGATAAACGCTTTGAGAAAAATCCTGTTCCGCTCCGCATTTCCAACACATTCGCCGCGCCTCCTTCGTTCCAGCTTATCGCTATCGGGTTTGCCTTATCGAGCCCATTCTAAGGCGCTTTTCGCGCACGTCCGACAAATAGCTTTCCAAGCCGGCGGCGTCCTCGTCTTGAATCATCTTTTTTACCGCCGCGATTTGCCTTTCAAAATTTTCGATGTGGGCGCAAAGCTTTTCTTTGTTCAGCATAAAAAGCTCGGTCCACAAGGGCGCGTTTATCATCGCGATTCTTGTAAGGTCCTCAAAGCTGCCGCCGCCAAAGGCCGTGATTCCGTCGTCGGCCGCGCTTTCAACCAAGGCGCTCGCGATAACGTGGCACAACTGGGAAGTGAATCCGATTTTATTGTCGTGCGTGTCACAAGTCGTTTCGGTGATTCTTGTAAAGCCCATCGCGTAGACCAAGTCGCGCATAAGATCCAAATTTTCTTTTTTGTTGAACTCTTGCGGAATCAAAATGTAATTGTGGTTGACGAAAAATTTTTCGGAAGAATTTACGTAGCCTTCCTTTTCGCCGCCGGCCATCGGATGCCCGATGACAAAGTCAACGTCGCTCCGCAAAATCGAAGGAAGCGACTTTTCAAAAATGCCCTTTACGCCGCTTATGTCGCTTACAATCGCGCCGCTTTTAAAAGCGTCCTTGTTGTCGCGCAAAAAATCCAGCGTCGCTTGCGGGTAAAGGCAAACGTAAACCATGTCGCAGTCTTTTAGCATTTCCTTTACTTGGCCGCTCTCAAAGCCTTGGTCAATCACGCCTTCGCGAATCGCGGCTTCAAGCGAGCCCTTGCTTCGGTTGCAGGCCAAAATTTTTCCAGTCGCTCCGCCCATGGAAAGAACGTTGGCGCGAATCGACTTTGCGAGCGATCCGCCCATAATTCCCAAGCCAACAATTCCGTAAGTCATCTCTTGCAATTTCATAATCAACTCCTAAAATAGCCGCGGCCGCCTTTTGGTCTTGCGACAATTCGCCGCGCTTGCCAGCAATTACCTTGCCGCTAACCCTCTCTTAAATTGCGGAACGCGGGCCTTGGCCGTCGTGTCCCAGCCGCTTCTGTCTCCGCGCGCCAAAAAGTGGTAGGCCACGCCAGCGATCATCGCGCCGTTGTCTCCGCACAATTTTAGCGGAGGAAAAACGCACTTTATGTCGCTCCGTTCGGCGAGCAAAGAGCGCAGGCGCGAATTGGCCGCCACTCCCCCGCCCGCAACGACGGTCTTCAATCCAGTGTCGTCAACCGCCCTAAAAAGGCGCGACGTGATTGTCCGGCAGGCAGTTTCTTGGAAGGCCGCGCACATATTTTCGTTTGACGCTTCAAAGTCCTTGTTCCAAAACAAGTCGCGCTGATGTATTACCGCCGTTTTCAGGCCGCTAAAAGAAACGTCGTAGCGGTGTTCCGCCTCGTCCAATTTTGGAACAGGAAAGTTAAAGGCTCTTGCGTCTCCCTTTTTGGCAAGGCCGTCAATGACAACTCCGCCGGGATATCCAAGCCCATAAAATTTGGAAACCTTGTCAAAAGCCTCGCCGACAGAATCGTCAACGGTGGTTCCCAAAACCTCAAGGTCGTCAAAAGAATTCACTTTGCAAATAATCGTATGGCCGCCGCTTACAAGCAAGCCCAAAAAGGGATACTCGGTCGGCGTGTCAAGCTGAGAGGCGTAAAGGTGGCCCAGCATATGGTTGATCGCGACAAAGGGCTTTCCCGCGCTCCAAGCCAAAGTCTTGCCGAAAGTCAAGCCGACCAAAAGGCTTCCCATCAAGCCGGGGCGGTTGGTCGCGGCGACCGCGTCAATTTGGTCAAGCGACAAATCGGCTTCTTCGAGCGCTTGGCGGACGACAGGCAAAATCCATTCGGCGTGCTTTCGGCTTGCGATTTCCGGCACGACTCCCTTGTAAATTTGGTGGAAGGGAATTTGCGTCGCCACGACGTTGCTTAAAATTTTTCTTCCGTCCTCAACGACGGCGGCGGCGGTTTCGTCGCACGAGCTTTCTATTCCAAGAACTTTCATCTATACATTCCCCCTGACTTTGAGACCGTCGCAAAGCGATAGCCTTTCAAAGCCAATTCAGGATAGGCTTCTTCCAAAAAGGCCGGCAAAGAATCCGCCGACCAAACGTGGCCTATCATAATGACATGGCCTTTTTTGTTGGCGATGTCCAAGCCTTTTTTTAACTCAGCCAAATAATTTTCGCGCGTCTTTTTGTTGTCCAAAAAAATGTCGCGCTGGTACCAGCCCATCCCCATTTCCATCGCGACGCTTGGAATTTTTGTGGCGGAACTTGTGCGCGAATCCAAAAAGTAAATTCCCTTTTCTTGCGCGGTTTGCAAAATGAACGAAACTAAAACTTCGTTCTCGGTGATAAGCGAGCCTTCGTGGTTGTTCATTCCGGCAATCGGAGAAATCTCGGCGATGTTTTGCGAAAGCGTCGCCTGAACTTCGTTTGCAGTCATGTCGGGCTTTATCGCGCCCGCGCCTGGGTTGACATTTAAATTTACAGCTTGCATCGGCTGGTGCAAAATCACTTCGTTTCCGCTCTTTCGGACAATCGCGGCGCTTTCGGCGCTGTGGGCCAGGCGCGGCAAAACGGCCACCGTCACCGGGAACGGAAGCGCGACGCATTTTTTTAGCTGGCTTACATTCTGGCCGCCGTCGTCAAAGACCACGCAAAGAACAGCGCCGTTTTTCGCGGAAACAAAGCCAAAGCCCAATTCGCCTTCTTTTTTTGGCGCGGGCGCGGGTTGCGGCGCTGGAGCCGGCACGGGCTTTACGGGCGAAGGCTCCTCTTTTTTGGGGCTCTCTTGCTTTGGTGGCGTTGGAGTAACGGTGGGCGTTTTTTGTTCGCCGTCTTTTTTCGCAGCCGCTTTCTCAGATTTTTTTTCTTCGCGCTGTTTTTCCTTCTTGGGCTTTTTCTCTTTTTTTGTTTCTTTCTCAGTTTTTACGGAAGAACTATTTTCCGCGCCTGCAACTTTTTCAATAGAAGGCTTTCGCTCCGCCTTCGCGCCGGCGTTCCCCCGTGACAAAAAGGCGGTCACGGCCAAAAGCAAAACGCACGACGCGCAAACAGCGGCGCACAAAAGCATAAGCTTTTTTCTGTCAAGAGCAACCTTGGCCTTTTTAGCGCGTCTTTTTTTGGGAGCGGCTTTTTTTTGAGTTGAATTTTTCGTTCGCTTTTGCATAAAATTGTCCCAATATTATAACCGCTCGCGTTGTTGAATTCAAGACCTTACGCGGCTATTCCGACGGACTTACCTAAAATACGAGGAATCGATTTGCATTTGCGCGCGGTATTTGGCAACGGTGCGGCGGGCCACCTTAATTCCGCGCTCGGCAAGAGCGTCGCAAACTTTTTGGTCGCTCATTTTTTTGTCAGAACTTTCTGAAAGAATTTTTTGAATCTCATGCGCCACGCTTTCTTTTGAAAAGTCGGCCACAGCGGAAGGAAAAAAATATTTTACCGGAAAAATCCCCCACTGGCACTGAATGTACTTTGAAGAAGCGATGCGCGAAACTGTGGACTCGTGCACATCGATTTGCTTTGCCAAATCTTTTTGCGACAACGGCAAAAGTTTTCCCGGCCCGTCCCTAAAAAAAGCGGCTTGCTTTTGAACAATCGCACAAGCCGCCTTCGCCAGCGCGCTTTCCCGATACTCCAATATTTCCAAAAAGGCCTTGGCGCCCTCAACCGCGGCCTTGGCGAACGGAGACTTGTTTTTTTCAAGATTAAAGTCCGGGGCTATTCCAAGTTTTGGAATCATCGGGCTTGAAACTTTCACAAAAAACGAAAGCCCTTCCTCAACATAAACCCGCCGACGCTCATAATCAACGGCCGCCCCGTCGCCAAGGCCGCCGGCTTCGCCATTGTCCAAGACGCGCTCAACAAAAATGTCCGGAAAAACGCGAGGCGCGTCATTGGAGCCAAAATCCCGAGCGGGAAACGGGTCAAGGCTTTTTATAAAATTCAAAACGTTTTGTATGTCCGCCTCCGAGACCTTTTTGAGGAAGCTGTAGTCTTCAGTGGAGAATGAAAGTTTTTTTTGCTCCCGAACAAACGCTTGAATTTTTTCAAGAATTTTTTGAGGCAACGGCGGATTCAAAAAATCAAGATGCCCATCCAACAAAAAAAGAGCGAGCGGCGGAGCGTTTCTTTTTAGTTGCGCCTGCAGCAAAAGGCTTGACTCAACATTTTCCGCGCAAATGCCCGGCGGGTCAAAAGACTGCACAATGCCAATGCATTTTTGCAAAAGCTCTTCGTTTTCTCCAACCGCCCGGTCAAGCAAAGAAACAGGCGCCAAAATGTAAAAACCGCGCGCGTCAAGATTTCCAATTATTTTCTGGCACAATGATTTTTCCGCCGCGTCCAAATTCAGCAAATTCAGTTGCGCAGTCAAATGCAAAAAAAGGCTCTTGCGCTCATCAGGCCGGCTCTCCAAAATTTCTTGAAATGCAGCGGCTTTTTCTTCGCCCAAAGAGGAAGCGACTCCCACCCGCAAATTGCCGTCCGGCGATTTTTTAAAGCGGGCGCTTTGCAAGCCGCTTTGAAATTTGTCAGAAAGAATTTCCAGCGCAGGATTTTTTTCAGCTTCCTTAAGAACTTCCTCGCGCAAATCTTCCGCGCCCATCGCAAGAAGACTAAGCGCCTGCACTTGTCTTTGACTCATGCGTTGAGCCTGAACTTGAGAAACGCTCTGTCGCTGCGAAAGTTTTAGCGCCATGCATTCATTTTAGCGCGAATTTCTCCAATTTGCTATAGGGAGCCGCCTTTTTTTTGGAATACTGGTTCTAGGCCAGAGTTCCTGAAAAAGAAAAAAAATAATCGAATTGGAGGATTCGCATGAAAAAGAATCTATTTGGCGCCGTA
>CADCCO010000084.1:0-1485 GCA_902799965.1 uncultured Spirochaetaceae bacterium | reverse complement strand
TGCAATCACCTCGTTCGGCTGCGAGAGCGGAAACGACGACCCGATTGCCCGCCTCACGGACGCTGATTTGGCCAACGTGACAGGACAGAAGTTCGTTTATACTTCCAAGCCGTCGAAGTACACTGCCATTTCAAGCGGAGTTAGCACATGGTACGCTGAAGACACTGTTCAGGGTACAATTGGCAATTATCACTGGGACAGCATGGCGAACGGCAAAACCGTTTACAACGTTGAAAATTCTGAGCACAAGCTTCAGGGAAAAGAAGGCGACGTTGAGTTGACTGAAACAAGCACAATCACTTTGAATGCCAAAGACACGACTTTCACTGTTGACGTTGTTACAACCGACAGCCGCAAGTATGCTATCCGCAATTGGGATTGGGAATATGACACAGGCTCAACAAGTGCGATTCATGTCAAACCGATTTACGAGTACAAATCTACAAAGAAAGTTCCGTTCAAATTGGTTACGACATCTGGCTCTACAACAGCTACAATTCCTACATTTGCTGTAGTTGCTGGCACCTCTGGTGGTGCTACGTCCATTACAGAAGGTGAAGTTATTTACAACAGCACTACAACAACAGAAGCCGCGGCTCGTGCCTCTGCTATCGCTTCGTTAAAGGCTGGCATTGACGGACAGAAGCTTTACATCGCCCGCCTTAGCGACTCTCCGGACGCTTCCAAGGCCGATATCACTGCTGCAAACACTTTGCTTGGCACTTTGACAGAGTACTACGACAACGCTTGCGCCCAGCGCGACGGAGCCACTGTAGTTACTGTTGAGTCTAAGACAACAAACGGCGTTACAGAGACATCTACAAAGTGGTTGAAGAAGTTCGGCGGAGACGTTGTCCGCTCAGCCACTTCAAAGAGCGGATCTGACAACCAGGTCAAAGGCTCTTACAAAGTTCTTACTGGCGGATACACAACGGGAACAATCTTGCTTACAACAATCGGCAAGGTTACATTCCCCACAAACACCGACAACACAGGAACTTACACAGACGCCGGCGACAACAACCGCGTTGGCGACAACGCCGTCGATTTCCCCAAGGCCTCTGGCTTGACTATCGCTGGAAGCAACAAGCAGTACGACGCTCGCGTTCTTACAATCGCCAACGGCACTATCACTGCTCCGCTTGTAACAACATCATATGCACTTGCTTCTGGTAAGACTCGCGACAATGTCTTCAGCGCCAAGTCTTACACTTCATACAAGGCTGCTTACGACGATGCTACTGACACCGCCGCTGCTACTAGAGAATATGCTGACAGAAACGTAGTTTCTTACAGCTGGACAAAGTAAGCCTTTAGGCCAGCCAATCGCCGGGCACGTCCCGGCAGCTTAGGCTAGCCAATTAAGCCCGCGCCTATGGCGCGGGCTTTTTTTGCCTTGACAAACGCCCCGCCGCGCGCTATACTTTAGCCATAAAGAGAAGAACGCTGGCGCTCGCGAGAGCGCGGTGGTATAAAACTCCTTGG
>CADCCO010000083.1 GCA_902799965.1 uncultured Spirochaetaceae bacterium | reverse complement strand
GAGACAAAAAGGGAAAAGACCAAGACAAGTTTTACAAAGACTTGGTGGCGGAATCTGTAACGATAATTGAACGGCATGAAAAGGAGTTGACCAATGAAAAACGCAATAAAAAAGATGGAAAATAAGATGTCCGCTGAATCTGTCCGACGCGCCCGCATTAAAGCCGAGCAGGACATTATGGCCATTCGTCTTGCCCAGCTCCGCGAGGAACGCAATGTAAAACAGTCAGAAATGGCCAATTTTACGCAATCGTCTGTTTCCAAAATCGAAAAGCGAAAAGACATGAAAATCTCCACTCTAATCGATTATCTTGACAGCCTTGGAATGGGTTTGGAAATCATTACTTATCCTAAGCCTGCGCTTGCAAGAAAGCGCGGAAGGGTTTTGCTAAAAGTGTAAATAAAGGAATTTTTTCCCAAAATTCCCCCTTCCTCACTTAAATTCCCCATAATTGCCATAAATCTTTTTTTGCGCTACACTATTCTCCGCAAATGCAGTTTTCGGAAGATTTGGCCGTTGACGATTTTTTGCGGTCGTGCAAAAATCCATTCACTCTCAAGGACTTTACCCGGGCAATGAGCCGCAAGGGCTTTAGCTTGTCGCAGCGGGAAGGGGAGGACTATCTTGCCGAAAGCCCCTACGTTTCTTGGATTGAGGACGGAAAGTTCATCACGCGAGCGGCGGCTTTTACCGGAAAGTATTTTTCGTTCACGCTGACCCCGGAAGAATTCAAAAACAAAATGTTCGTTCCCGGAAGCCGCTTTATGCCCTTTGTGGACGAAATGCAAAATCCCGCAAGTTGGACTTACGTTTTTGAAGGACAAGTTGTTCCGCACAAAGTGGGCGAGTTTAGAAAGGAAACCGCGCTCGACTTGCACGTTCTTTACGGCGAGGAATACGAAGTCCAGTACATCGCCGCCGACCCCGCGATGGCAGAATACGATTTGGCCGACACGGAATTTGAGCTTCCGCCGACGGTGAAAATCACAGGCTGCGACTTGAGCCAGTTTGTGGAACAGGGCTTGCGCGCGGGAGACAGAATCGTTTGCCGCGTCTTGAATTGGGACAAGGGCGAAATCGAAATTTTTCCGCAAGTCAGAAAGCGCGAGCAGGCCGGCGCGATTGTCCAGATTGGCGACGCTGACAGCGAGCGCGCGGCTTGGGGCGAAGCTTTTGAAAAGGCCTTGATAAAAATTTTTGAAAAGGAAGGCCCTTGCGCCACAATTGAAGAGCAGCTTGCCTTCGCCTTTTACGAAGACCTTGAAACGCTTTGTTCGTTCAACTGCGATTCGGTTGAAAACTACTTGCTTCATTCAAAAAAAATCGGCTTGGAATTGTTTGGCGTTGAGACGCGCTTGTGGTACAAGGGGCAGGACGTTCCCGCTGTCGGGGAATGGAACAAGGGCGACATGGAAAAGGACCCCGGCGACTTGGGAAACCTAAAGTTCAAAATTCCCGAATACATTTTGGACAGCTATCTTCGCGACTTTGAATACAAAAAGCAAAAGGACTTGACGCTTTTGCTGAAGACAATGTTCCCGGAAAATTTCGCGCTTACGCCCGACGAAAAGCGCTATGTTTTGTTGCACATCGCGGGCCGACACGCTATAATATCAAGAAAGTACAATTACTTCGCCGACTTTCCCGTTGGCGAAATCCGCGGCCGCGCGCTTGACCTTTACGCCGCCGTAAGCTCTTTGGTTTACGACGTTGAGGCTTCGGCCGCCGCCTTTGACAAGTTTCCGCAAAACGAGCTTGTCGTGCTTTCGCAACTGTTCGCGCACATAAACAGGATTTTGGAATCGATTGACTCCAATCCGGACGCGGCGGTTGAGGACGAGGGAACGTTGAACCTTTCGCTTGAAGGAATGGAATGCAACTTTGAGGACATCGAGGGCGCGCTGCGGAGCGTGATTGAGTCTGAAAAGAGAAACAATATTACGATAGTTAAAAACTGAGGGAGGCTGGATATGGAAGAAAATGTTAATATCGCTGACTTGTTTTTGCGCGGCGGCGTTGTCAACAATTTGGACGCTGCCACTCCGCTTGAAGCCTATGAGCAGCTTAAGGGAAAAATGAATTTGCCCAAGAACGTTGACCCGGATTTTTTGTATGAAGGCCTTTGCGCGCGCGAAAAAATCATGAGCACGGCGGTTGGCCGCGGAATCGCGCTTCCGCATTGCCGCGACATTTTTTTGGCCGGCGAGGGCGACCAGCAAATTACAGTTGTTTATTTAAAAGAACCAATCGATATGAACGCGCCTGACGGGAGAAAAGTGGACACAATGTTTGTCTTGCTTACGAGCAATTCACAAAGCCACTTGCAGGTTCTTTCACGGTTGGCGGGACTTATAAAAAACGATTCCTTTGTGGAATTGTTAAGAAACCGCGCGACTGCGGAGGAACTTGCCGAAGCCGCGAACAAAATCTAAGGGGTGACTTATGAACGAAAAGGGAATTGCCGCCGCGGCTTTGTCCGTGCGCGCTCTTTCGATGGACGCCATTCAGAAGGCTAACTCTGGACATCCGGGACTTCCGTTGGGAGCCGCGGAATTGGCCGCCGTTCTCTACGGCGAAATTTTAAAGCACAATCCCGCTGACTCAAAGTGGGCCGACCGCGACCGCTTTGTTCTTTCCGCAGGACACGGCTCGATGTTCTTGTATTCAATCTTGCACTTGGCCGGCTACAAGGTCAGCCTCAAGGACATCAAGAACTTCCGCCAAGTCGGCTCAAAGTGCCCGGGCCACCCGGAGTACGGTTGGACGGACGGCGTTGAGAACACCAGCGGCCCGCTCGGTCAGGGCGTTTCCATGGCCGTGGGAATGGCTGTCGCCGAGTCAATGCTCGCCGCGCGCTTCAACACAAAGGCGCATAAAATCGTCGACCACTACACATACTCTCTTGTCGGCGAAGGCTGTTTGGAAGAGGGCGTTTCAAGCGAGGCCTGCAGCTTGGCCGGCCACCTTAAGCTTGGCAAGTTGATTGTGTTCTACGACCAGAACAAAATCAGCATCGACGGAAACACCGACATCGCGTTTGACGAAAACATCGGCAAGCGCTACGAAGCCTACGGCTGGCAGGTTCTTAAGGGCAGCATGTACGACGTAAAGAAAATCGTCGAGCTTGTGGCCGAAGCCAAAAAATGCAAGGACAAGCCCACGCTCATCATGCTCAAGAGCGTAATCGGAAAGGGCGCTCCCAAACAGGGAACGGCTGACGTTCACGGCGCTCCTCTTGGAAAGGACGGAATCATCGCCGCGCGCAAAACGCTTGGCATTCCGCTTGACCAGGACTTCTACGTTGACCCTGAGGCCGTCAAGTACTTTGAGTCAAAGAAAGCCGCTTGGGCCAAAAAAGAGGAAGACTGGAAAAAAGAATTTGCCGCTTGGGCAAAAGAAAATCCTGACCTTAAAAAATTGTGGGACGCTTTCCAGGCTGGAAAGCCCACAGGCAAGGCGACCGCTCCCAAGTACAAGGTGGGCGACAGCGAAGCCACTCGCGCTTCAAGCGGAAAGATGATCAACGTCATCGCCGACCGCTACTTGAACTTGGTTGGCGGAAGCGCCGACTTGATGGGACCCAACAAGACTGCCATCAAGCATGACGACGGAACTTACAGCTACGAAAACCAAAAGGGCCGCACAATCGAATTCGGAATCCGCGAATTCGGCATGAGCGCGGTTTGCGCCGGAATCAACTTGCACGGAGGACTCCGCCCCTTCTGCGCGACATTCTTTGTTTTCAGCGACTACTTGCGCCCCAACTTGCGCATCCAGGCCTTGATGGGCTTGAACACGATTTATGTTTTAACTCACGATTCAATCTATGTTGGCGAGGACGGACCGACCCACCAGCCGATCGAGACTTTGGCTTCTTTGCGCGCGATTCCCAACGTTCACGTTTTGCGCCCAGGCGATCCGGAAGAAGCTTGTGCCGCGTGGGAAATCGCGATGGCTTCAAAAGACCATCCGGTTTGCTTGGCGCTCACCCGCCAAAACCTTACGGTTTACGAAAAGGCCGACAAGAACTGGAAGAAGTCTCTTAAGAACGGCGCCTATGTCGTTCAGGAAGGAGCGGCTGTTCCCGACATCACGGTCTTGGCCACTGGAAGCGAAGTCGGAATGGCGCTCAACGCCGCCAAGCTTGTTAACGGCAAAAAGATTCGCGTTGTTTCCGTAATGGACAAGACAGCCTTTGACGCTTTGAAGGCGGAAGAGAAGGCCAAGCTTTTGGGCGGAGCCAAGCGCGTAGTTGTCGCCGAGGCCGGAGTAAGCCAAGGCTGGGAAGGCTACGCCACAAGCGCGGACGATTTGTTCACAATCAACCGCTTTGGCGAGTCAGGCCCGGCCAACAAGGTCGCCGAGCACCTGGGCTTTACGGCCGAAAAATTGGCCGCCGTGTTGAACAAGTAAAAGATTGCCCGATCAAGTCGGGCAATGACATGTGATAAAAAGGCGTTGCAAGCCTAAAACGAACGGCCCGCGGCTTTTCCGCCGCGGGCCGTTTTTTACATAAAACGCTTAATCAATTCCAAAACAGTCTTTTTGGCGCTTTCTTTGTCTGCCGCTTGCGTTGTTGGAAAAATCGACGCCGGCTCTATTTTTAGTGCGTCGCAGAGTTTTAGAATTGTGCTTAAAGACGGAACTCGCTTTCCTGTTTCTATATAGGTTATCATGTTCTGCGACACGCCGGAGACGTAGGAAAGTTCTAGTTGGGAGAGCTTTTTGCTCTTTCTTTCCTCGCGCAAGCGGTTGCAAATATATTGTTCCTGCTCTTTTACAGTCATATAGTGATTTTTTACTAAAAATTGTGAATTTTCAAATAAATACTGTGGGTAAATTGGTTGAAAATAATAAATATTGTTTGTATAATAGAATTGTACTAATAAAATCATTGGAGTTTGCGTTTATGACTTTATTCAAAAAGTCGCTTTTATTTTTCCTTTCCATAACATTTTTTGTTTCTGCGGCAAGAGCGAAGGACTCTGTAGGAATCATGATTCAAGTTGGCGCGATAGGTTCCGAAAAAACTTATTACAGTTCCTCAACGCTTTCTGGCGGAACTATTTCAATGCCGTATTCAAAAACTACATTTAGCCCTGATTTTTATTTTGGAATAGGCATTCCTGTTTGTGACATAGGTGAGATTTGCTTTTTTGGATTTGATTTTGGATATAACTGCTCTTTGAAATATTCTTACAGTTTGTTTTCAACTTCAGAATCAGAATCATATGTTTTTTCGCATAAAATTTCTTTTATGCCGGAATTCACGTTTGTAAAATCAAATTTTCGTTTTTATGTCGGAACCGGTTTTGCTTTTGGATTTGAGCCTTATCAATATGAAAGCGCGTCATTGGGCGTAAAGACTGTAAGCGACTCTAATAGTTTTAAAATTTTTTGGACATTTGAAACGGGCGTCAAATATAAACTTGGGAAGCATCTTTTTGCTGTCGCGGACATAACTTTTTTTGTCACGGCATTTGAAGCGTATAATGACGATGATTACAAGTCGCGAACTAGCGGCGGTTCTACGATGGAATTCCTTCCAAAACTTGGTTTGGAAGTTCAATTTTAAGCGCGTCCTTTCGCCGCCGCTTTACTTCCCTCTCTTCACCTTGGCAAAAACAGCGCAACCAACAATGATTCCCGTTCCCGCCAAAATCATAAGGAAACACAAAATTTGGCCGGTCGAAATGTTCAGCAGCGAAGTGTTTTGGCTGATTGACGCGGACGGATTGCTTGCGATTCTAAAGCCCAAGTCGCTGTCGGGCATTCTGAAGTATTCCAAGAAAAAGCGGAAGAAGCCGTAGCCCGCCGAACACGGCGGGCGTTTTTTTTATTAAACAAAAGCGATTTGAAGTCTTTTGCCGAACGCGGCGGCAAGGCGCTTGATGGTTTTTAGCGAAGGGTTTGCCTCTCCGTTTTCCAAGCGGCTTATGTCCGCCTGCGTTATTCCCGCGCGCGCGGCAAGTTCTTTTTGCGTAAGGCCGTTTTCTTTGCGGCCGTTGATTATCGCGTTGATTATTTGGCATTCAGGCTCCAAAGCGTCCCATTGCGCCTTAAAGTCGGGGTCGCTGAGCTGTTGGTCAAGATATTGTCTAAAGTCGTCCATTGTTTTCCTCCATTTGCTCAAGGTAGTCGGAACGATATTCCTTTGCCTTGTCAATTTGTCCGCGCGGCGTTTTTTGCGTCTTTTTTACAAAGCCGTTTGTCAACACCGCCTTTTTTCCGACAAAGAAGAAGTAAAGCAAGCGCGTGATGTTGGAACCTTGCTTTGCCCGCAACTCGAAAATTCCGTCTTCCAATTGCTCGGAATACGGAAGCCTAAGATTTGCGCCGTGTTCTTTTAACAGCGCGACCATCAAAAGTGCCTTTGCCCGCATTTTTGTGTCCAAGGAATCCAAAAATTCTTTTATTGGACACGTTCCGCCGCGCTTTTTGTAGAAAACTATCTCGAAGTTATCTGTTGCTCTTGCTTTATCAATATATGTTATATAACATATATTGTCAAGCCTTTTTTTGCGTTTTTTTCATGCAAAATCCATTTTTTTTGATTGAGAAAAATCGGATAAGGCGCTATAATTTTACCTATATTTTTACAAGAGTTGAGGAACATGAAAATGAAAAGATTATCTAAGGCATTGGCGGTTGTCGCTCTATTTGCCTGTATAGGGGGGGGCGTAGCGATTCTCGCGGCCTGCTCCAACAGCTCTGACAACAACGCGGCCTTGTTGGCTCTAGCCGGAACTGGTGGCGGCAGCGGCGGGCAACAGTCCGGAGGCGGACAGACTGGAGGCGGCGGTGGAACGCCTTCAGCCGTCACTTATACTGTGACAGTCGCGGACTGCTCAAACGGCTCTGTGACCGCAAACCCGACAAGCGCCGCGCAAGGAGCGACCGTTACGTTAACGGCAAGTCCTTCAAGCGGCTATGAGTTGGACACAATCAGCGCGGCGGCCGGAACAAGCGCCGTGACCTTAAGCGGCAGCGGCAACACGCGGACGTTCACAATGCCCGCCGCGAACGTCACCGTAACGGCGGCCTTCAAAGCGTTACCCGCGGGCTTTGTCAAGGTTGAAGGCGCGACAATCGTCGGCGGCGACAAATTTAAGGTCGGCTCAAACACCGGCGTGTTTGTCGCAGGCCGAACGGTGACTCTCAGCGACTTTTACATGTGCGACCACGAGGTGACACAGGCAGAGTATTCTGTCGTGATGGGAGCGAACCCCAGCAATTTTACCGGATACGACTGGGAAAAACTGCCTGTTGAGAAAGTGTCTTGGTACGACGCGATAGCCTACTGCAACAAAAGAAGCGCAAAAGAAGGTCTAGGATGTGTCTATACGATTAGCGGAATCAGCGACTGGAAAAACTTTGATTGTACTACAATTCCCACAACAGACAACGCAACGTGGAACGCCGCCACTTGCAACCTTAACGCCGACGGCTACCGCCTGCCCACGGAGGCCGAATGGGAATACGCCGCCCTGGGCGGAAAGGCCGGCGTCGCCTTGGACGACCCAACCGACTACGCCGGAACCAACGACAGCACGCAACTTGGAACATACGCATGGTGCACATATAACAGCGAAAGCAAGACCCACGCCGTCAAGACAAAGACAAAGAACGGTCTTGGACTATTTGACATGAGCGGAAACGTCTGGGAATGGTGCTGGGACT
>CADCCO010000082.1 GCA_902799965.1 uncultured Spirochaetaceae bacterium | reverse complement strand
ATAGAAATAGAAAGTTTCATTCAAAGCCCCGAATGCGAGGCCTTTAAAAAATCCCTGCCGCCGCGTCCCGACATCCGCCCGCTGATTTTGGGAACAACCTTGCCGCGCGACCGCCTTCGCGCCAACATCGCCCGCCGCCTTGACGAGCGCCTGCAAGAAGGAATGATAGAGGAAGTGGAGCGCTTGCATAAAGCGGGCGCGAGCTGGGAGCGCTTGGAGCGGCTCGGCTTGGAGTACCGCTACGTCTCGGAATTTTTGCAAGGAAAACATTCCAGCCAAAAAGAAATGCGCGACCTATTATGCACGGCGATTTGCCAGTTCGCAAAGCGGCAGGAAACTTGGTTCAGGGGAATGGAAAAGAAAGGCGTTAAGATTAATTGGCTTCCGCTAGAGGGAAGCGTTGAAGAAAAAGTTTTGGCCGCGCTGGAGATTATAAAAGCGGCGGGAAAATTTTTATGACAAAAACGCGAAATTGTGATATAATGTTTTTTGGATAAGGAAGGAGACGGTATTGAAGTTTTTCTTTTCTGGACATGTTTTTAAGAGAATGGCGGAGCGCGGCTTTTCGCCTGACGCTATAAAAGCTGTCATTCAAAACGGAACTGTCATAAAAGATTATCCTGATGACACTCCTTATCCCAGCAGGCTTATTCTTGGATATGACGGCGAGCGCCCTGTCCATGTGGTTTCCGCATACAATCCAGCGGAAGACAAGGAATATGTAATTACTGTTTACGAGCCAGACGCATTGCGTTGGTCAAACGACTTTACTGAGAGGAGATGAAAATATGAAATGTCCTATTTGCAAATTTGGTGAAATGAAAGACGGCTTCACTCAGGTTGTTTTGACTCGTGGAAACGCGACCGTTATTTTTCGCAATGTTCCTGCCAATATTTGCGATGACTGCGGCGAGTATTACTTGGATGAGGAAACCGCCCAAGACATTTACTCCCGCGCGGACAATTGTTTTTCGTCTGGCCAAGAAGTCGCCATCATTGAATACAAGCAGCCAATTCCTGCTTAAATCTCATTCCTTTAATTAAGCCTGATTCTTTTTCTTTGCGCGCGGCTTTTTCAGCAAGTCCAAAATAGGAACGTCCAATACCTTCGCTATGGCCACCAACTCAATGTCCGTGACAAAGCGCTTGCCGCACTCGATTCGCTGAATGGCGTTTTTGTCTACGTCAATGCCGCATAATTGCAGTTTGTCGGCCAAGGCCCGCTGCGAGACGGTCGGAACAATCGCTTTTCTTATTCGCGCGATGTTTTCCCCAGAGATATTGTTGTGTTCGCCATTCTTATTTTTGAACATATAAATCGTGACATTTAGTGCTTGTCAATATTGTAAATGTATGGTATAACTGATGAATAGATGACATTCAGTGAATGTCAAAGTGAATTTTGGAGGAAGTGATGAAACTGTTGGAAAAGATTGTTGGAAACAAGAAAAAATGCCGCGCTTGCGGCGAAGAGTTTACAGTTGAACCGTTGTCCTGTCCAAAATGCGGCGCAAAACAAAAGAGTCTTGCTGAGGAAAAATGGGGCGGTATGATAGGCGCTTTTATCGGTGCCTATGCAGGCGTTTCTTGTTTGGGAGATTCAATAAAAGATTCCATTATGAGAGAGGCGGGAGAGGATGGAAATTTATTGGTTTGCTTGGCTCTTCCAAAAGTGGCAAAATCTTGGGCGATGGATGACAAGGTTTATAGTTTGTTTGGTTTGGGAAAGCCTTGGTTTATAGGGGGTGCCGTCGTTGGTTGCCTTCTGGGGGGGCTTTTAGTCCTTGTCGTGAAAAAAATTATTATGATTGTGCGGGCTTAGAAAATTAATAAGAGTTTGAAAACAATTTTTTGGAGGAATATATGAAATTGTTGGAATTTATTACTGGAAGCAAGAAAATCTGTCATGTCTGCCATGAGTCATTCTATGCTGAGCCGTTGGCATGCCCAAAATGCGGAGCAAAGGTAAAGACGCATAAGGCGGAAAAGTGGGGAGCTGCAATTGGCGCTTTTGCTGGTTTTATTGTGTGGATATGGCGTGAATATGCTTCTTTTACAGCGAGTTCAGGTTCGAAAATTATTGACGGAATTGCAAAATCTGCTGTTGATGATGCTCTGAGGCCTGTGTTTGAGGAGCAAGTCGAAAAATTGGGATTTGCTGAAGCTCTTGAATGGTATAGCATTGGGGGGGTGATTGATTTTTTAAGCAAAATAATTATCGGTACATTTGTCGGCTTTATTATCGCGCTTGTAACAAAAAAGATTGTTTTGGCTGTGCGAGCGAAGAAAGCGCGGCAAGAAGGTTAAGTCAACATTCCAATTGATGTATTTGCGGAAGAGGCGAAAATGAAAGTGATTCGTTTGTTTGTTGGCTTAATGTGGGCGCTCTGCTTAGGCACAATTATTTTGTTTGAATTTTTTCACTTTAAGGAAAAGGGATCGCTAGATGTCACCGTTGTTTATTTTCTTGCCATTAATTTTGCTTGCTTAATAACACTTTCTGCTATGTTAATGGTTTGCGGGTGTTGCAAGTCTGATGTGAAGATTAAGAAAGTAAAAAAGCTCACGGAGACTTTTCAAAAATTAGCGAATATTGCAGGCACAAAAGAAAAGACATCTTTGACAAATTGTGATATAGAACTGTTCAAATCCTACGCAAACGCGATGGCGGACATCTAATATGCCTCTTTTATGTTGCGTTGACGCAAACTGTTTGAAAGACTACATTCTGCCCATTATTCAAACTGTAGCCGCTATATTGGCCTGTGTTCTCGCCGTTTATATTCCTAAAAAGATAAGTTGGGGGCAAATGTATTCCCAACTACTGTCTGACTACTGCGGCTATGATTTTGGAGCGGCGGTTATGGGCGTGGTGTTGTTTTTTAACCAAGATTGTCGTTGCAATATAGAGAATGTTCAAGCAAAATACAAGGATTGGTTTAATAAACAGTTTGCAAATCAATTAAGAGAGAACAATCCAAATTTCGAAAATTCAAAGGCGGACTATAAAATTCCCAACGACCAAAACCTTCATTACCAACGCAGGCTGCTGACGCAGTTTTACTTTTTGCTTGACCAATGCGCGCGGAGCCCTTTTATCGGCAAGCGCCGCGTTCAAAAGAATTTTTCCTCTAAAGAAGCGAATCTGCTAAAAGTTTTGTATTATATGAACCTTGCGGCGGAATCCAGCGATGTTTTTATGGACATAGGCGTTGACGACCGCATTCCGTCAAATCCCAAAAGCATCAACAAGTATATAAAACATATCTACGGAATTTTAAGGAACGCAAATGTAGGAGTGAGTTGATATGAAGGTTTGTAAAATTATAGTTTGCTTTTTGTTTGTCGTAAGTTTTTCTGTCGGCAACGGAGGAACTATTTCGGCAGAAGAACGGAAAGAAATTGCGAATTTATACGCTAAGAGTATGCAAGAGGCAAAACAATATGAGAATAGCAAAGATTGGATTTGGGCTTTGAATGCATATTATAACGCTTTGGAAACATGGAGGAATTGGGATGAAGCTATGTCGGCTTATAAGGCTTATTCAGAGCTTGCAAGCATAATAGAAAGCGGAATGCCAGGGAGAGGCGAATTTGATAAGTTCTCGCTTTATGAAGGTTGGAAGAACTTGTTGATTGAAACTGAGGAATACGGCAACACGATTTTTCCTTATGAGTTATATTTCGGATCCTTCGAAACCGTAAAGTTGGATTTGGAAAACAAAAGCGCCGATTATTCAGTTCGAGTGTCGTTCGCGCATTCAACTAGATATCTGAAGACGGTTGGCGTTGTAGCTAAAGGCTATGCAAAAGCTCGGCAAGACGCTTGGACGGAATTGCCAGAGAAATTTCCAGATGCTCCATTGACAAAGAATTCTTTGTGGATAAAAACAAACGAAACAAAAATGAGCGCTTTTGCCTATTCATATGGATATGACGCTGTTTTCAATTGTAAAGCCGCAGTTCCCTATGAATGCGTGTTTGAAATAGTAGGTGATGATGGAAGTGTTTTTGCGGAAAGTTTTGTTTATGTGATTGGCGATAAGACGGAGACTCCAAATAACAAAGATTTGCATTATTTTGGCCCGAATGTAATTTTTAAAAATGTTCCGTCCGTTGGAATCAAGGCGATTGATTCTGGAAAAGCGTTTGTTCGTCTAAAAAGTATAAAACTGATATACGGGGAAGTTTGTTTGCATGATGAAGAGCGATATTTTAATGGCGGAAATCGAAAAGATGTTCTCTGTGCTCCCGCTCAGATGCATTCCTATAATCAGGCATCAGAGGCAGAACTTGTGTTTTGTGAAAGAAATATTTTTAAGGAATTTAATCCTGCCGTTGTAATCTCGGACAAGAAAGTTCATTGCATGTTTATCACTCGGGCTGAGGCTTTTAGGCTTGTTTTTGGCGATGCAGATGTTTCGGTAACGCTTCATGACTTTTTCAAATATGAAGCATGCATCTTATGCAATGAATTGAGCAGAATTGTGGGCAGGACACCTGTTTATTATTTAAATGGGAGTGACCGTTTGTGCGATTTTATGCTGGCTAATGATTATTCTACGACCGTAGAAAGTATAAAAGTGGATGATGCGGCAAACGGCTTTAGAATGCCTACTCTTGAAGAAGTTCAAAAGTTTCTGTCTCGTTCCGAGGATAAGTCTCTTCCTCCTGTTGAGGATTTGGGAAATTTTTTTACAGGCAAAGCGTATAATTATTGCACGATAGACAAGCAATCTGTAAACAGAGCTTATTTGATGTTGTATTATCTAGAATAAGAAAGAAAAAGAAAAGATGAGAGAATGAAAATGGAGCCCACCCCAAGTGGATGGGCTCGTTCAAACTACGCGCTGATCGCTTCCACCGCGTCCTCAACTTTTGTCAGGTAGCCGGTGCGGACGCAGCTTTCAAAGAGAGACTTTGAAATGTAGTCAGTCTTGATTTCGTTGTAGCCGTCCTGGTCGCGGACAATGCGGACGACGTAGCCGTCTTCAACTTCGCGAACTATTGTCATGTAGTCGTTTGCGCTTCCAATGCTTTTCAATGTATAGGTTCCCATTTTATTCCTCCTATCAACTTTCATAAAAAGCAAATATGAACGCCGCAAAAGGTTGCTTTTTGCGGGCGCTGACATTATAATTGTCGGATATGGAACAAAATAGTTTAGCGCTTTTTTGCGACGCTCACTTCCACTTGATTCCGTCCGTCGAGGCGTTGGGAACGGATTCTCTGCCAAGAGGGCGGGGCGTTACTGCCGCCCATTCGCCGAAAGAATTTTTGGCGCAAGAAAAACTCGTCCGCCAGTTGAACGGCGGGACTTCCCAAAGCGGCGCCGCGCAGTTTTCGGCTTGCGAAAAGTCCTCGGATACCGCGCCCGCTTCTCAGGCTTGCGTTCAGTCTTGTTCGCCGCGCGTCCTTCAATCCTTTGGCCTCCACCCGCAGGCGCCCTTCGACGGCGAGCGCGACTTTGCCGAACGCCTAGACTTTTTGGAAGGCCTCTTGCGCGAGCGGCGCGTCCAAGCGGTAGGCGAGTGCGGCCTTGATTTTTTTACCCCGGAATTTTCGGCCAACCGCGCCGCGCAAGAAAAGGCCTTCGCGGCGCAGCTTGAATTGGCCGCGCGCCATTCCGTTCCGGTAATTGTCCACGCGCGAAAAGCGACGCAAGAAATTTTCGCCAGCGCCGCCGCCCTAAAAAAAGTTCCCGCCGTCGTATTCCATTCCTTTGCGGGAACCCTAATCGACGCGCGCTCGCTTTTGGAAAAGGGAGTCAACGCGTATTTTTCTTTTGGAAAGCCGCTTATGAACGGAGCCAAAAAAGCGATTCTCTGCGCGCGCTCGCTTCCCCTTGTGCGCCTGCTTTTTGAAACCGACGCGCCTTACCAAACGCTAAAGGGCGAGCGCTTCACAAGCCCTGCGGAAATCGCCGACGTTTACCAAACGGCTTTTGAATTGCGGACGGCGGGACTTCCCTTTGAGGCGCGGCCGTCGTTCGCGGACTTTCGCGCCGCGATTGAAGAAAATTTCCGCCGCGTTTTTTGGCGCTAGAAAAACAGAATGAAATGCGCTAGACTAAAAGAATGGGTGTTTTAAAAAAACTTTTTTTGATAGACGCGGCCTTCGCGCTTCTTTTTTCTATTGCAAACATTTACTTTGGCCTTGACGCGGCGCTTTTCGCCTTTCCGCTTTCGCTTGCGTTCAACGCCTTGCTTGTTTTCGAGTTTTATTTCCGCCTTCTAAAAAATCCGTCGCGCCTCAGCTTCAGCGCGTCAAAAAAGCTTTTGCAATACCAGCCCTTCGCGCACTTGATAGCCTTCATCTTGCGCCGCGCGGGCAAAAGCGAAAGCTCTTTCGCCTACGACGCGATTTCCGTTTTCTTTTGGCTCGCCTCGTTCGCGGCTTCGTTCGCCGTGTTGCGCCTTCTTTCGGAAAAAAGCCTTTCAAAAATTCAGCCTGAATGGGCCGGCTTTTGCAAGGCCAAAAAACGCAAGGGCGCTCTTTGGCTTGGCTTTGAGCTTTTGGACTGGGCGGACGCTCTTGTCCAGGCCGTCTTTATGGTTTTGCTTTTCCAAATTTTCTTCTTCCAATTTTACAAGATTCCGTCAGAGTCAATGGTTTCCGAACTTCTCATCCGCGACCGCCTTATGGTTTCAAAAATCACGAGCGGCCCCAAGTTCCCCCTGACAAAAGTCGGGCTTCCCGCGCTAAAAAAATACAAGCGGGGCGACATCGTCGTGTTCAGAAATCCTCATTATTCAAGCGGAAGAAAAGAGGAAGTCAAGTCCGTCATTTCGGAATTGGTTTACATGCTCACGTTCACCACGGTGAATTTGAACGTCGACCAAAACGGCCAGGTCAAGGCCGACCCCCTCGTAAAGCGCTTGGCCGGAGTTCCCGGCGAACAGCTGATGATGGTGAACGGCGTTCTCTATTCAAGAACGAAGGACTCGCCGCAATTCAAGCCCGTCGCCGAGGACGCGCGCTGGGCCAACTACAACCTCAACGAAAAGGGCCCCGCGCTCAAAAAAATGATTCAGGAATTCCCGATAAGCCAAGAAGGCTACGAAGAAATGCTGGCCTTTGAAAGCGAGCGCGACTCGATGGACATAGAGGCCGCCAAAAAAGAATGCCGCGCCGTGGCCGACGGCTTTGAACGCTTGTCCGGAACGCCCGCGGCTCCCTCCGCTCTTTCAAAAGCGGCAAAAGGCTTTCTTTCAAAAGAAGAGCTTTTTGAATTCCACCTTATGCGCGAAAATTATTCCCTGACCGCAAAAATCGTGAACGCCGGTCAGCTTGGCGCCGCTTGGTTCAAGGCCTTTATGACCGACTGGATAGAAGAAAGCGAAGGCTCCGTCTCGGACGGCCTTTACGGCGGCGACTTGTATTCAGACTCAAATTTCCGTCTCAATCTAATGATAAAGCTTTGCGTCGGAAAGCTTGTTTTGGAAAACCGCCGCCTTATGCTAAAGGGCGTTTCCTTTTCGGACTACGGCCAGTCGGGCGAGCGCCGGCTCCTTTTGGAGCGCGCCCAGCTTTTGCAAAGCTACATAAACTATTTGGACAGGCGCAATATGCCGGTCTTTCCCGCCAACAGCGCGGACGGCTCGCCAAACTACATTCCCCAAAACTGCTGGTTTATGATGGGCGACAACCGCTTCAACTCGCTGGATATGCGGCACAGCTACGAAGAGCGCCTGGAGCCCCTTTCCGCGATTGACCCTCATACGGTTTATTACTACAGCAATATGGAGCCGCAGTTTGTCAGCGGCGAAAAAATTCTCGGCACCACGGAATTCCGCTTTTGGCCCAAGGGCAGAATCGGCTTTTTGCGATAATTTTTTATGGGCGTGTCCGCCGCAAGGCGGCGGCCGGGCTTTGCGCGCTTCGCTCAAGGCCTTGACTCGTTCCTTTTGCGGCGCGAACAAAAGCGTCGCGCCGCAATCAAAAAAAAGCAAAAATTTTTTAAAAAAAACGCGCTTTTCTCTTG
>CADCCO010000081.1 GCA_902799965.1 uncultured Spirochaetaceae bacterium | reverse complement strand
TGACAACGCCGACACATTTGAAGTCCAGGTTGAAGTTGACGAGCGCTTCTTTAGCGACGAAGTTTCCAAATTGGAAAACCTTTCAAAGCAAATCAACGCAAAGCTGCGCGAGGCCTTGGGCCTTAACGCAAAGGTCAGCCTGGTCCAGCCCAACGCGCTGGTCCACTCCGACGGAAAGACCAAGCACGTTGAAGACAGGCGCAAGTTGTATCAGTAATAGGCAAGGCGGAACGGCGGCAAGCCTAAAAAAGCCGCCGCCGTTTTGGCGATTATTTTAATTAGGAGAAAAAAATATGTTCATTAAACAGCTTTCAATATTTTTGGAAAACAAGGGCGGCTCGCTCGGCGAAGTCCTTAAGATTTTGAGCGGAGAGGGCTTACAACGTTCTTAAAGAAAAAGGAATCACTTCAAAGATCAGCGACGTTGTCGGCGTTTGCGTCCCCAACGAAACCGGCGGCTTTTCAAAAGTTGTGCAATTGATTCTTGACGCGGGCTTGAACATCAGTTACATCTACGGCCTTTCCGTCCAAAACGACGGCGCCAACATCGTAATGAAAACCGACGACTTGGACAAAACAGTTTCCATCCTAAAAGCCGCCGGCGTAAAATTGCTGGAGCAAGCGGAGTTGTAAAAAAACACTCTTATAGAACAGCCTATCACGCCCCTCCCTAGACCGGTGGGGCGATTTTTACCGCAAAAATACAAAACAAAATACCACAAAAACACGCAATAAAATACCGCAAAAATACCAAATGATATTGCACAAAAACACCAAATGATTTATAATGATTTATGCGAGGTTTTTATGGACTATAAAAAACGATTGCAGGAAAAAGAACTTGCGTTCCGCCTAGAATGCAGTGGAGCCGTTTTGATTGAAGGCCCCAAATGGTGCGGAAAAACGACCATAGCGGAACAACAGGCAAAAAGCGTCATAAAAATGCAAAATCCCGACAAACGCGAAGGCTACCTGCAAACAGCCGCGACAAAACCGTCTCTGCTGCTTTTGGGCGACAATCCTCGCCTTATTGACGAATGGCAGGAGGCGCCGGTTCTTTGGGATGCCGTTAGAACCTCGGTAGATGAACGGCAAAAGACAGGCCTATACATTCTTACCGGCTCAAATTCCGTTGACAAATCAAAAATAAAACATTCCGGCACAGGCCGCATAGCGCGAATGCGGCTTGAAACCATGAGTCTTTTTGAAACAGAAGAATCCAACGGAACAGTTTCCCTCTCTGAATTGTTCAAGAAGCCCAAAAAAAACATAGAGGCAAAATCAGACCTTGAAGTTGAGCAAATAATTTTTGCCGCGTGCAGAGGGGGCTGGCCTGGATTCCTTTCGCGAAAATCCGACCGCGCAAAATTGCAAATCGCAAGAGATTACATAGACAGCGTTTGCGAAACCGACATTTCCACTGTAGACGGCGTAAAACGAAACCCATCTTGGGCCGCGCAAATTTTGCGTTCTTATTCAAGAAACATTTCCACACTGGCAAAAACGAGCAACATTTTGCAAGACGTTGTTTCCGCTTCGGAAGCCATTTCTCAAAACACGCTTGATTCGTATATTCAAGCGTTTGAAAAGCTTTTCCTTATCCAAGACATCGAAGCCTGGTGTCCTTCCATAAGATCCGCAACAGCGATACGTTCAGGAAAAAAGCGCGGCTTTTGCGACCCTTCTGTCGCGGTCGCGGCGCTTGGACTTAATCCCGATTATTACATGACAGATCTGCAGTCATTTGGATTTGTCTTTGAAAGCCTTTGCATGAGAGACTTGCGGGCATACAGCGCCGCAGCGGGCGGAAAAATTTCATACTACCACGACAGGTACAATCTTGAAGCTGACTGTGTTCTGCATCTTCGCGACGGACGATACGCTCTGATAGAATTCAAGCTTGGGGGCCACGAAATAGAAGAAGCCAGCAAACACTTGTTGGAAATAAAAAAACTAGTCATCGATTACAACAAAAAAAGCGCGGCCCCCAAATTGCGCGAGCCGGATTTGTTGATTGTACTTACAGGCACGGAATTCGCCTACCGCAGAAAAGACGGCGTTTTTGTCATCCCGCTGGGATGCTTGCGGGATTAGAAAACCCCGCAAGAAACTTGCGGGGTTAAAAATTTACATATTTTTCAACAATTTCGCTTTTTGCTCCGCGAACTCTTCATCTGTAAGAATTCCCTTTTCTTTTAAAGCGGCAAGTTTTTCCAACTGGCTGGCGGCATCTTCCGAACTGTTGGAACTAGCTTTTGCGGAAGATTTTTTTGCGCCTCTGAATTCATTTTCAGCGCGGGTGAAAACTTCTTCAATGCCATTCTTCACCGTTTTCTTTTGATAAAGATAGAATACAATTGGTATCAGCCAGGCGACAGTCGTAAAAAGACCGCAAATCAAAAAAATCCAAAACCAAACAGACGGCTTGTATTCAACATTCGCGACCAAAAGCGTGTCGTCGTCTTTAGGTTTGATTTCAACAATTGTCGTATCTTTTCTGTTGATTGAGCCGAATGTCGGATTTATAAGTTCAACAGTCAAAATGCCGCTATTGTAATTTACAGCGTTCGAATCCTTTCTAAAAGAATCTTCCAAAAACTTTGCGATTTCTTCTCCAGACGCTTTTGTCTGAAATCTTCTGCTAACGTCAAATTTCATTTTTCTATTTCTCCTATAGTCCCGCGCTTGTCAAAATCTTTTTTTGTTCGTCATCTTCAACAACGTATCCTTCGGCCAAACGCTTCTTGATAAAGTTGAAAAAATAGTTTTTATTAAAAATAAAATTAAGGACAAGAACCCCGCACAAAGCCAAAAAGCCGATAATCGAGCTTATTGTAAAAAAAGCGCAAGCGATGAAAATCAAAGCAAACAAGCCAACACCTTTAAACACATCCTTCCAGTCTGTCGGTTTTACGCGGAACGCAGGCATCCCCCAAAATATTCCAAGCGCCGCAACTATTGGAGACTGCTTGATTTCCTTTGGACACTTTACAATGATGTCCTTTGCGCCTTCTTTTTTTAGAGTTATTTCAACATCTTTCGCCATAGTTTTTACCTCCACTTTTGGCAACTTTCGACAATATCATTATATCAAAAACAATGTTATTGTCGCTAGTATAGAATAACCGATATTAGCATATTTTGTCAACATATAATATTGTCATATACTTTTCTTATGCCAGACAGAACAAAAGAAAATGAAGAAATAAAAGCGCTGAGAAAAATACTTTCAGACAATATTCGCTCTTATAGAAAAGAACTTCATCTTACACAAGAAGCGCTTGCCGAAGCCGCCGACATTTCACTTTCATACCTCGCTGACATAGAGCACTGTAAAACTTGGATTAGCGACAAAACTTTGTTAAAACTCTCAAAAGCTCTTCACAAAACGCCATTTGAATTATTCGCTGAAAACGATTTGGAATCAGAAAAAACAAATATAAAAAAAATTTCAGATATTATTTATGATGAGAAAAGAGCGCTTTTAAAAAGCGTCAGCGAGATATGCGATAAATCAATACAAAAAATTATGAAGGTTAAATAAAACGGCTCGCGCGTTTGAGGCGGATCTTCTTATTCTGTTTCCAGTTGCATATTTCTCAAAATTACTTCTTGTAAAATTCCGGGAAGAAGAAAATAATCATCGTGTACAATTCCAGACGGCCGGCAAGCATGGCGAACATGTACCAGCCCTTGAGCGCGGCGGGCAAAAAGCCGTAGTTGCAGGACGGTCCAAGCTCGCCAAAGGCCGGGCCGACGTTGCCGACCATGCTTAGGGCGCCGGTAAAGGCCGTTCCCAAATCCAAGTTGGCGGCGGTTCCGCAAAGCGTTGTCAAAACGACCAAAAGCAAATACAGGGTCATAAAGGCGGCCACGTTAAAAACGATGTCCTTGCGGCCCGCCCTGTTGTTCAGCCTGACGCTAAAAACTCCGTGCGGATGCAGGGTCTTTAAAAACTCGTTGTTGGCTTGCTTGAAAAAAATCACCCAGCGGATGATTTTTACGCCGCCGCTTGTGGAACCGGAAGAGCCGCCCAAAAAGAACAAAAAGAAAATAAAGGCTTGGGCAAGCGGGGCCCAAAAAGTGTAGTCCGCCGTGGCAAAGCCGGTGGTGCTGATTATCGCCGCCGTTTGGAAAGACGAAAAGCGCAGCGAATGAAAAAAGCCGCCGTAGTGGCCGACATTGGCCAGCGTCATTCCCAAAACAAAGACAAAAATTATTCCGACATAAACTTTAAATTCCGTGTTCTCGCGAATTTCCTTCAACTTTCCCGCAAGCAGGTAAAAGTAAAGCGTAAAGTTCACGCCGGCCAAAAACATAAAGGTCGTGCAAATCGCGTCGATGGCGGCGGAATTGTAGGCGCCGATGCTGGCGTTCTTGTTGCTAAAGCCTCCCGTTCCGACAGTGGAGAAAGAATGCAAAAGCGCGTCAAAGAAGCTCATCCCGGCAAGCTTTAAAAGAACAAGCTCCAGGCAAGTGAACAAAACATAAATCGTCCAAAGCGCTTTTGCCGTCGTCGTGATTTTTGGCGTGAACTTTCCTTTTTCCGGTCCGGTCGTCTCCGCCTTAATCAGCTGAAAGCCGCCCACTCCCAAAAGCGGAAAGAGCGCCACGGTAAGCGCCACGATTCCCATGCCGCCAAGCCAATGCGTTTCGGCCCGCCACAAATTTATGGAATTGGGAAGACATTCAACGTCTGACAAAATCGTCGCGCCGGTCGTCGTAAAGCCGGAAACGCTTTCCCAAAGCGCGTCCACCCAATTGGGAATAGCGCGGCTTATAAAAAGCGGAAGCGCGCCGTAAGCGCTGGCGCAAATCCAAGCAAAGGCCACAACCAAAAAAGCGCCGCGCGTGGAAAGCGCGATTTTCTTTTTTCTTCCGGCAAAATAAAAGGCAAGCGCCAAAAGCAACGCGGCCGCCATCGGAATCAAAAAAGCCGGAAGGACGCTGTACTCCTTGTAACAAAGCGCGGCGACAACAGGAAAAACAAATGTCGCGCCGACAATTCCCAAAATCGAAAATTCAATTCTTAAAAAAGAAAACAAGGTCATTTGGATTCCGCTCCAAAAAGCTTTAGGATTTTTTGGGTTTCTTCCGCGCGCGCGATGATTATAAGCTGGTCGTTCGCGTCAAGTATTGTGCTGCCCACCGGAATTACGTAATTTTGCGAGCCGGCCTTTTTTTCAAGCATGACCAAAAAGGCGCCGGGGTTGGCGATGTCAAGCAAAGACTTTCCGACAAACTTGGAGCTGGGCGGAAGCGCGCATTCCACGATTTCCAATTCGCCAGCGGAAACAGTATGGATTCCCGTGACGCTTTTTCCGCGCAAGTGGCTAAGAATTGAGTCGACAACCGTGTCGCGCAAGGGAACCGGAACGTCAACGCCAAGCTTTCGCGCGATTTGCGCGAAGGTGGAGCTTTCTACCAAGCTTACGGAGCGGCCAACGCCAAGGGATTCCAAGTAAGCGGCCACAACCATGTTAAGCTCGCGGTTGTGCGTCGCGCAAATGACCAAGTCGTATTCGATAAGGCCTTCCTCGCGCAAAAAAGTTTCGTCGGTGATGTCGCCCTTAAAGACGCGGGCCGTTGGATAGCGCTCGCTGGCTTCTTTTGTAAAAGCGTCGTCTTGGTCAACGATTGCGAATTCTTTTCCAATCTTTACGTTCTTTCCAAAAATTTTGGAGAACAAAGAATTTTTTTGCTTGGAGATCAATCGGTCTGCAATCAAAGTTCCGATGCGGCCCGCTCCTACAAGCGCGATTTTTTCCAGCGATTCAATAGTGGCGCCGCACAAGGCAAGCAAGTCAACGATGTCTTCCTTGCGCGCCAAAACGCCGATGCTGTCCCCCGCGTTCAAAAGAGTGGAGCCGCTGGGCAAAGAAGTTTTTTCGCCGCTTTCAACGTAGGCGATAAGAAAAGGCTTAGCGGTAAGCTTTCTGACGTTCTTCAACTGCTGGCCGGCCAGCGGCGCTCCCTGCGCGATTGTAATGCGCGAAATTTCGTATTCGGAGTTTTCAAAGGTGACAACGTCGCTTACGGCGCCGCTTTCAACGGCATGGACAACGGCTTCGGCGGCCTCAATGTCGGGGTTGACCATGTAGTCGATTCCGTAAAGGGGGCGGTGTTTTCCCGTAAAGGTCTCCGCGTGCTTTTTTATGGCGGCGGCTGTGTTCATATAGTAAGAAAAATTTCGGACGCGCGCGATTTTTAGAATGTCGGGGTAAACCGAATCGACAAGCGAGCAAGTAATCATGTTCACTTCGTCGTTGGAACTGACGCAAACCAAAGCGTCCGCCTTGCTGATTCCGGCTTCTTCCAAGTTGACAAGATTGTTTCCGTCCATTTCCTTGACTTCGCAATCAAGCGAATTGGACGCGTGGCGGACAACTTCTTCAGAATTGTCGATAAGAACGACTTCGTTTTTTTCGTTGATAAGGCGCTTGGCCAATTGGCGGCCTGTGAATCCCGCGCCTACGATTACGATTTTCATGGTAATATTGTAGCGCCTTGCGCTCTTTTGGACAAGAAGATGTCCGCGGCGGGGCTTGACCCGACAATCCTATTTGCGGGAATCGCCAAGCGCCATTCTGCGCTCGCAAACGGCAAAAAACTTTGTAAGGCCAACGGTAAGGCACAAGTAAATGACGGCGCAAGAAAGAAGGGGAATCCACGCGTTGTAGGTGGCGTTGCGAATGTTGTCGCAAGTTTTTTGCAAGTCAACGACAGCGATAAAGCTTGCAACCGACGTTTCTTTTATGAGCGTGATGAATTCACTTGTGTAAGTTGGAAGAACGGTTTTAAAAGCCTGGGGCAAAATGATTTTTACCAACGTCTGCCACCAAGAAAGGCCCAGCGAACGGCCGGCTTCCATTTGCCCGCGGTCAACGCCTTGAATTCCAGCGCGGAAAATTTCCGTGCAGTAGGCGCCGGAGTTTATTCCAAAAGCGATTATGGCGACGACGACCGCGTTGCTCAATCCCAGCGGAGAAAAAACGACAAAGTAAAAAATCATAAGCTGGGTGGCCATCGGGATTCCGCGAATTATCGTGGTGTAAGTTTCGGAAACCGCGCGCAAAATTCTTTTTTCAGAAATTTTGAATATCGCAAAAACGCAGCCCAAAACCGAACCAATGAGAATAGCGCAAAAAGCGATGAGCATTGTGATTCCCAAACCGCGCGGAATAAGCGTCCAGCGGTTATGGGAAATCATCACGTCGTAAAACATCGTCGACATAGACAATTAAAGCTCGTCCGCCGAAAGAATTTTTACATTTCCGTCAACGGGCATATAAGCGTCGGAAAGCTTTTGGTAAATTCCGTTTTCCTTTATCGCCTTGATGGTTTTGTTAATTGAATCAAGAAGCGGCTGGTTTCCCTTGCGGACGGCAATCGCGTATTCGTCGGTCAAGAAGTCGTCGTCAATAATTTTAAGGTCGGCGTTGCGCTTTACGATTTCCTTTGCGGGAAGCTCGTCGATTACTATTGAGTCAATCGCGCCGTTTTTCAAAGCCAAAGCCGCGTCGATTACGGTTCTAAAAGACTTTACCGAAGCGCTCTCAATTTCTTCAGAGACATAGCTTTCGCCTGTGGTTCCAGCTTGAACGCCAACAACTCTGCCGCGCAAGTCGCCTACTGACAAGACGTTTTTTGTATCGGCGCGGACAATGATTGTCTGCTTTGAAGAATAATACGGCTCGGAAAAATCAACGCTCTTTCTGCGCTCGTCGGTGGCTGTCATTCCGGCGGCCACAAAATCAATCGAGCCGGACTGAAGCGCGGCGATAAGGCCGTCAAAGTTCATGTCCACAACCTTAAGCTGCTTTCCATAATCGCGGGCAATAAGATTGCTTACGACAATGTCAAAGCCAACAACTTTATCGCCGTCAATCCATTCAAAAGGCGGAAACGCGGCGTTAGTTCCCATTTTGACTACATCATTCTTTTTTGCGCATGAAGAACAAGCCAGCGCGAGCGCGGCGGACAAAAGCAAAAATATTTTTTTCATTTTTAAAAACCTCTAGAGACATTCTAGCGCGAAACGCAAAATAAGACAATACAATTCCGCGCTTGAAAAAATGCGCGAAAAGCGTTATTTTTATTCAATATATGACAATCATCGACGGAAATTCTCTCACAATCGAAGACGTAAATGACGTCGCCCTTAACGGCAAAAAAGCCGCCCTTCCCACAGACAAAAAATTTTGGGAGCGCATGGAAAAGTCCCGCAAATTTTTGATGGACTACATTTCAACCGGCGTTCCGACATACGGAGTCACCACCGACTTTGGCGACAGCTGCTACAAGCAAATCAGCGTTGACAAAGCGGGCGAATTGCAGCGCACAATCGTGGCCTACCACGGAATCGGCTTGGGGCCCTACTTTGACCATGAAACAGGCCGCGCCGT
>CADCCO010000080.1 GCA_902799965.1 uncultured Spirochaetaceae bacterium | reverse complement strand
CCCGGCCCGTGGAACGGAAATTTTTCGCTTACTGAAACTGAGTTGCGGGTTAGAAAGCCGCAACTCCACGACAAGGAAAACATTCACGGCGTTGATTTTTATAGAGTCAATCCATCCAAAAACCTTGGCTTTGGCTGCATTATGTACGCGCCAAAAGGCTTTTCTCCCTTGACTTCAAAAATCGTTTTGACATACGAAGGCGTTCTTAAGCCTTTGTCTTACATTGTCTTTGACGTAATCTTTGTTTTGCTTGCGATTCTTTTTATTGTTTCAGTCACGGTTTCGTTTACGGAAGGAAAGCTTATCCGCGTTGAGGAAGAGAACAAAAGGCTTGAAGACACTGTCAAGGAGCGCACAAAGGAACTTCAAGAAGAAAAGAATCGTTCCGAGGCTTTGCTCTTGAACATTCTTCCTGAAGAAGTGGCCAAGCGCCTTGCCATCGACAAGAACGCCAGAATCGCCGACAAGATAGAAAACGCTTCGGTGCTTTTTGCCGACATCGTTGGCTTTACAAAAATCACAAGCGGCCTGGACGCCAACACAATTGTAGGCGCCTTGAACGCGCTTTACTCGCGCATCGACGAGCGGGCCAAGCGCGAAGGCATTGAAAAAATCAAGACAATCGGCGACTCGTACATGGCGGCTTCCGGCCTTTTTGGAAACGAAGCGGCCGAAAAAAACGCGCTTGCAATCGTCAATTTTGCCCGCGGAATGTTAAAGGACATCGAGGACTTTAACGCTTCAAGCGACGTGAAGCTTTTTATGCGAATAGGAATCAACAGCGGAAGCCTTATCGCCGGCGTAATCGGAAAGACAAAATTCGTTTATGACATTTGGGGCGACACGGTAAACGTGGCCAGCCGAATGGAAAGCTCCGGCGAAACGTCCAAGATACACGTTTCGGAACAAACAATGGCGCTTACAAAAGCAGCCATCGCTTATTCCGAACCGGTCGAAATGGAAATCAAGGGCAAGGGCGTTATGAAAACCTATTTTATTAGCGAATGATATTCCTGCAAGCTCTTTACGCCGCCTTCGCCGCCGTTGCCGTTCTTTACCGCCGCGATTCCTTGCACTGCCGCAAGCGCGCCGGCCAACGTCGTGATGTAGCTTACCTTGTATTTTAGGCAAGCCTTGCGGATTGTCTTTCGGTCTTCGGCGTAGTTGCGCTGGGCCTTGGGCGTGTTGATTACAAGGCAAACTTCCTTGTTCATGATTGAGTCAACAACGTCAGGGCGGCCGGCGCCGATTTTGTTCACGACCTCGCACTTAATGCCGTTGTCGTTGTAGAAGTCGGCGGTGCCTTTTGTTCCAATCAACGTAAAGCCCAAGTCCTTTAGCGTCTTTCCAATTTTTAGGACTTCGTCTTTTTGGCCCTCTTTGTTGGAAAGGGAGATAAGCACTTTCTTGTTTTCCCAAGCGGCGGGCGCGTGCGGCAATTCGGAGCCGGCGGCTTCTTGCGCCTTGTAAAAGGCCAGCGGGAAATTTTCGGCAAGGCCAAGAACTTCGCCGGTGGAACGCATCTCCGGTCCAAGAATCGGGTCAACGCCGGGAAAGCGCGCCCAGGGCAGGACGGCTTCTTTAGCGCCGTAGTAGGGAATCGTTTTGTCTTTAAGGCCAAGCGATTCCAAAGACTCGCCGAGCATCATTCTTGTGGCAAGGCGCGCCATCTGCGTGTCGCAAACTTTTGACACAAGCGGAACGGTGCGGCTTGCGCGCGGGTTGGCTTCGATGACGTAAACCTTTCCGTCCTCAATCGCGTACTGCATGTTCATCAAGCCGCAAACGTGCAGGGATTCCGCGATTTTCTTTGTGTATTCCTTAATCGTCGCAAGGTTGTCCGCCGGAATCGACACGGGCGGAATGACGCAAGCCGAGTCTCCGGAATGGATTCCCGCAAGCTCAACGTGTTCCATAACAGCAGGAATGTAAACGTGAGTCTTATACGTCGGCGTCAAGGCACGGTCGCCTTCGGCTCCACTTGAAGCCTTGACACCGCCGTTTTGCAGGCCGCTATCCATTATCGGCCTGCAATCAGCCAGCGCGTCGGCTTCGCATTCAAGCGCGTTCTTTAGGAAGCGGTCGATGAGGAGCGGACGGTCGGGAGTGACGCCGACGGCCTTTTCGACATATTCCTTAAGCGTCGCTTCGTCGTAGATTACTTCCATTCCGCGTCCGCCCAAAACGAACGACGGACGAATCATAATCGGGTAGCCAATCTTGTCGGCGCACGCTTTTGCTTCTTCAAAGTCAATCGCCATTCCGCTTTCGGGCATGGGAATCTTTAGGTTTTCCATCATGTGGCGGAAGAGGTCGCGGTCTTCGGCGATGTCGATTGAGTCGATTGAAGTTCCCAAAATGTTCACGCCGTTTTCCTGCAATTCGCGCGCGATGTTGAGCGGAGTCTGGCCGCCAAACTGAACGATTACGCCAAAGGGCTTTTCCTTTTCGTAAATTTGCAAAACGTCTTCGGTCGTGACAGGCTCAAAGTAAAGCTTGTCGCTGGTGTCGTAGTCGGTTGAAACTGTCTCTGGGTTGCAGTTTACGATGATTGTTTCGTAGCCCATTTCCTTTAGCTGCATCGCGGCGTGGCAGCAGCAGTAGTCGAACTCTATTCCTTGTCCGATTCTGTTGGGACCGCCGCCCAAAATCATAATCTTCTTTTTGTTGTCTGTGGCGGTCGATTTGTCGGGCGCGTTGTATGTTGAATAGTAGTAGTTGGCGTTCTTCACGCCGCTGACGGGAACTGCAAGCCAAGCTTCGGTAACGCCCAATTCCTTGCGGCGGGCGCGAATGTCCTTTTCCGCGACCTTAAGAATTTTTGAAAGATACTTGTCGCTAAAGCCGTCCTTCTTTGCCTTTATGAGAAGTTCGTCGGCGGGAACGCGGCCGGGATTTTTGAGCATTTCCTCTTCCAAGTCGACGAGCTCTTTCATTTGCTCAAGGAAGAATTTCTTTACGTAAGTGATTTCGTAAAGTTTGTCGAGCGGAACGCCCTTTCTAATCGCTTCGTACAATTGGAAGTAGCGCTCGCTTGAGGCCGTCTTTAGCATTTCGCAAAGCTCGTCGGCGCTCTTTCGGTTAAAGTCTTTCGCAAAGCCCAAGCCGCTTCGGCCGTTTTCCAAGCCGCGGATCGCCTTTTGGAATGTTTCCTTAAATGTTTTTCCAATCGACATAACTTCGCCGACGGCCTTCATAGAAGTGCCGAGCGAATCTTCAACGCCGCGGAATTTTTCAAAGGCCCAGCGCGCGAATTTAAGAACGACGTAATCTCCGTCAGGCGCTCCGCCCGGCGTGTATTTTTCCAAAGTGCCGTCGCGCCAGTAGGGAATCTCGTCCAAGGTCATGCCGCTTGCAAGCTTGGCGGAAATAAGCGCGATCGGGAAGCCTGTCGCCTTTGAGGCGAGCGCCGACGAGCGGCTTGTGCGCGGGTTGATTTCGATGATTACGACGCGGCCTGTCTTGGGATTGTGCGCGAACTGCACGTTGGTTCCGCCGATGACTCCGATTGACTCGACAATCTTAAAGGCGTCGCGCTTGAGGCGTTCCTCCAAATCCTTGTCGATTGTCATAAAGGGCGCGGAGCAGAAAGAGTCGCCTGTGTGAACGCCGACCGCGTCAATGTTTTCGATAAAGCAAATCGCTATCATTTGGTTCTTCGCGTCGCGAACAACTTCAACTTCAAGCTCTTCCCAGCCAAGAATCGATTCCTCAATCAAGCACTGATGGGTCATCGACAAATCCAAGCCGTTCGCGACAATCGTTCTGAGTTCCTCGACGTTGTAGCAAAAGCCGCCGCCCTGGCCGCCCATCGTGTAAGCGGGACGAACGACAAGCGGGTAGCCGATTTCTTCGGCGATTTTTTCGGCGCCTTCAACCGTGTGGCAAATGCCGGAGCGCGGCGTGTCGATGCCCAGGTTTTTCATCGTTTCCTTAAAGACTTCGCGGTCCTCGCCGCGCTCAATCGCGTCAAGGTTTACGCCGATTACTTGAACGCCGTACTTGGCCAGAACGCCGGCCTTGTTCAGTTCCATCGCCATGTTCAAGCCGGTCTGGCCGCCAAGGTTTGGAAGCAGCGCGTCGGGTCGCTCCTTTTCTATAATCTGAGAAAGACGCTCAACGTTAAGCGGCTCGATGTAAGTCGCGTCGGCCATAACCGGGTCGGTCATAATCGTGGCCGGGTTTGAGTTTACCAATACGATTTTGTAGCCCTGTTCGCGCAAGGCCTTGCAAGCCTGCGTTCCAGAATAGTCAAATTCGCAAGCCTGACCGATAACAATCGGGCCTGAGCCGATAATCAAAACCTTGTTAATATCCGTTCGTTTCATACTAAAAAAACATTTTATCAGAATTCCGGCGCTTGCGCTAGTGGGAAAATGGCCGGCTTTGTCGTAAACTACAGCCGGCAGGAAGATTTTATGGAAGGCGGCGGCTTTGGCGGAACTAAAGTTCATATGGAACATCGCTGACATCCTTAACGGCCTTATGTCGATTCCCAACATCGTCGCGGTCCTGCTCCTTTCAGGAGTCATCGCAAGCGAGACAAAAAAATACGGCATTGAAATCGAGGCGCGTTTTTGCTATCATAGATTATGACTAGACTTTCGCTTGGACAACATCTATGAAAAATATCATTTGGCTTGTTTGCGTAATATCAACCATCTTCCTTTGGTCAACTACATGCTTGCTGTACAAGGCGGGCGTTCACAAAAAAAAGGAAGAGCATGTCTGCTTAAAGTATTCTGCGTCAGTCGGAATCGTTTTTTTTATAATCGCTCTCGCTTATTTAATCGCGCGCGACGAGCCGTTCACTATTTGGGAAAGCGCGGTTCGTTACTGGCCAATGACCTTGTTTGGAATCGCTTATGCCATTGGCAATACAATTTCCTTTAACGGCTTCATATACAATGAAGTGACGGTTGAATCTCCTGTCGAAGGAATTAGCGGCGGAACGTCTGTAATTCTTTTGATTCTTGCCTATGTGGCAATGGGAAGGGTGGATTCAATCTTAACTTTGCTTACGCCTTTAAGAACCATAGGAATCCTCGTTATTTTGATAAGCGTCATATCCTTGGCGGCCATCCGCAATAATGACGCCCGGCGCAAAGAGACCGGCGCGGTTGGACAAAAACCAAACTGGAAATATATAGGCTTGGGAACGCTGATTTTTCCTGTTATGTACGCGGCGGTTGACGGCCTGGAAACTATAGTGACAGGACTGTGCCTCGACACCAACTATGGCTTTTCCATGCCGGAAGGCGACAGCATCATTATTGTCGGAATGGAGTACGCGGCGTTCGCTCTTGGCTGCTATGTTTATGTTTTATTAAAAGAAAAGAAAGCCTATAATCCGTTTAAAAAAGAAAACGCGCCTAGGATTATCGGAGCGCTCACGGATAATGTCGGAATTGTCTGTTACAGTTATGCGATGGCGATAAATTCTGTTTCAACAGATCCTGTTCTTGCGATGTATCCTGTTTTTGTTATGGTCGGCGGCCGCATGATTATGAAGGAAAAAGTTTGCGCCAAGCAATTGCTTTGCTTGATAAGCATCGTGGCGGGAAGCGTTTTGATTGTCATTGACGCGGTGAGTTGATGAAACAAACGATGATGACAAAAAAATACTGGTCCATGCTTTTGGCCGGTACCGTTTACATGTCAATCGCCACGGCGCTGGTAATGTCAGGCTCGGTGATTGCCGGCGTTATGGTTGGCCAAGACGCGGTTTCTGGAATCAACCTTGTCACGCCCTTGTTTTGCGCCGCGACTTTTTTGGGAAGCCTTTTTTCTATTGGAGTTCCCATCTTGTATTCAAAGGAAATGGGTGCGTTCAACAAACAAAAGGCTGACCAAGCGTTTAGGCTCGGACTGGGAATGACCGCGCTTCTTGGCTTGGCCATGATGGCCTTTTCGCTGGCGGCGGGAGATTGGTACCTAAACTTTTTCCGCCCAGGGCAAAATGTTTTTCTTCACGCCAAGCGATATCTTTTTTGGATGTCATTCGTCTTTTTTGTCATGCCCTTGTGTTCTTATTTTAGCGAAATGGTCATAGCCGACGGCGACGAAACGATTCCCATGATTGCGGGCGGCGTTCAGATTTTTGGCAATATAGGCGCGTCAGCGCTTTTGTGCCGCTTTATGGGAACTGCTGGAATTTCGCTTGGCGCGCTTTTGTCCAATGCCGTTTCCCTAATGGTGGTTCTGACCCATTTGTTCAAGAAAACAAATTCCATAAAGCCCGGCGTGTTTTTTTCATGGGGCGCGCTAAAAAGCGTGTTTCGATATAGTTTTATAGATTCCAGTTCATATTTATTTTTGGCGGCCTTTTCTTTTTTCATTGACAAATTTGTTTCCTGGCGCTTTGGCGAAAAGGCGCTTCCGATTGCCGCCACTGTTCTTTTGCTGACAGAAGCGCGGCTGGTCTTTGAGGCCGTAGGCTTGGCCATTGGCCCTATTGTAAGCCTTTATTTGAGCGAGGGCGTTTTTGGCGGCGCGCGAAAAATTTATGTAATCGCAAAGCGAACTTGCGTGGCGGAAGGCGTATTCTTGTGCCTTGCGTTCAACATTTTCGCGCCGAGCGTTCCCGCGATATTAGGCATATCAGATTCTGAAACGGCCTCGTTGGCGATTTTATGCGCGCGTCTGATTTCCCTTGGCTATGCGTTCACCGGCTGCCTGTACCTCGCGTCGTGCTATTATCTTATGCGCGAAAAAATCAAGCTTAGTTTTATGATATGCTGCTTGAGGGACGCGCTGGTTTCCATTCCGGCGGCGACGCTCGCGGGCTTTTTTTGGGGGCCGCGCGGAATGTTTGCGGGGCTTGCTGCAGCGCCTTTTTTGGCGGCGGGAATCAGCGCGCTCATTGTCAGGCTAAAATACGGCAAGGCGGAATACCCTCTGCTTATTACCGAACTGGAAAAGAAGCAAAAATATCTTTGGCGTGAGTTTGATGTTGTTCCGAATGAGATTGTAAGAATTCGCGACGAAGCGGAAGCCGCTTTGAAAGCGCGCGGCTACGGCGGCAAGTTTGTAAACAGAGTTATGACCCTAATCGAAGAGATGTTCATGTATGTCTATGACAAAAACGCCGGAAAGAAAGTCCAGGCGGAATGCGCTTTAATCATGAAAGACGGCGCGGTGGAAATTATAGAAAAAAACAACGGAACGGTCATTGACTTTGCCGATGCGGACATGCCGGCGGATTCTTTTAGGGCGTTTTTTACAAACAGCATTATAAAAGGATATTCGCTCCGCCCCCGGCACCTTATTGCGTTAAGCTGCAACAGAAATGTGTTTAGGGTTGAAGAGCGCGATTGATTTCCGAATGCCGGTTGAACGGCGCAAAAAAAGCGGCGGCCCACATTCGGCGGTGTCGCTGATTACGCGGTTCATCTCGTACAAGCGCTTGCGGTCGATGAGGTTTGCGATGAGCGGAACTTCGTGGAGCGACTCGTAGTAGGCCGACTCTTCTTTGATTCCCGCGTCAACGGCTCCGAGCTTACGTCGCTGGCTTTTTCCACAATTTCATTTGTCGGAAATCCCTGTCGTAAAGAATTCGCGCAGGGGCGTCATCGGGTAAGGGACGTCTCATTTTTTTCGCTAAATTTTTTTTGCCTATCACTCCTTGATAGTCTAACTGTTTAATATTATAGTTGTAAACAGGAGAATTGCGATGGCAAAAAAGAGCGTGAAAAAACAATTTTTGAACGGCTACGAAAGAATCTTGAAAATCGACTACATGATTTCCCACATGCATTATCCAAGCGTGGAAGATTTTGCGCGTGAAACTGAAGCGTCGATTCCAACGATAAACCGCGATTTGCGCGACTTGCGGTTAAAATTCGGCGCGGAAGAAATTTTGCAATATGACAGAACAAAGAAGGGTTTTTATTATACGCGGCCTTCGTTCCGCATTCCCGCGATGCTCAGTTCCGAAAAGCAAATCATCTCCGCGCGCCTTATGGCCATGTTTTTGGGAATGGATCCGGTAAAAATCGACGACGAGGTTTGGGAAAAGTTGGAAAGCGCGATGGCCGCAAATAATTACGTTCGCTTTAGGTATCGCGGCTATGACACTGACTTTGTGGTTCAGCCATGGCAGCTAATTTACAGCCAGGGAATGTGGAGCCTTTACGCTTACAACCAGAGGCAAGAAGTGAAGGAAGTCCGCTTTTACAATTTGCCAGACATTCATAATCTTGAAGTTGATCCGCGAACTTTTGAGCTGCCCAAGGACTTTGAATACACAAAGCGCGCCAAAGGAAATTTCCGCCGCTACATCGGAAAAGAAACCCTGCGCTGCAAAATCAAAATCACCTCGCAAAAAA
>CADCCO010000079.1 GCA_902799965.1 uncultured Spirochaetaceae bacterium | reverse complement strand
TCTTAGGGCCGTCGTTCTTGGACTTTCCCAAAAGACAAAAAAATTAAGGGCGAACAAAAAAATCATTTTTAAAAGAGCCGGCGCTTTGTGAAGGGGCGAAGTTCCCCTTCTATAAGAGAACAGGGCTAGTTCCACAACAAGTCCTCCAAGCCCTTGTAGCTGTTAAGCGGATTTTTAATTCCGTAATTTTCAAGCGGAAGCTTCAAGCCGTCTTTTGGGCTTCCGTCAAAGCAAATCCTTCCTTTGTCCAAAACTATAAAGCGGTTTGCAAGCGCCATGACTTTTTCTATTTCATGCGTGTTTTCCCTTGCGCCTTAAGCTCTTTCATTATCGCCGTGACTTGGCGGACGCCCGGCCAGTCAAGGTTAGCGAAGGGTTCGTCAAAAATCAAAAGCTCTCGCTCCATGGAAAGGATTCCCGCCACGGCAAGGCGGCGCTTTTCTCCGCCGCTCATCGTTCTTGCGCTCATGTCTTTTTTTTCAAGCAAGCCGGTTTTTTCCAGCGCGGCGGTCGCGCGTTTTTTGGCCTCGCTTTTTGGAAGGCGAAAATTCTTTACGCTGAACATAACGTCTTCCCACGGCGTTTCGCCCAATATTTGTGAATCCGCGTCTTGAAATACAAGGCCCGCTTCAAAGCCTTTTTGAACGGCGACATTTCCAGAAGTCGGCTCGTCCAACTGGGCGATCAAGGACATCAAGACGCTTTTTCCAGAGCCGTTGGAGCCCGCTACCAGCAAAAAATCCCCTTTGTAGATGTCAAACGAAACGCAGTCCAGCGCGACAGTTCTATCGGCAAAGCGGCGCGAAATCTTTTGAATTTGAACTATTTTTTGCATGGCTTAGTTAGTGTAATTGTAAATGACCGGCCTGAATTTTTTTGCAAGCAAGACCATAAGCAAAAGCTTGATTAAATTTCCAGGAATAAAGGGAAGAACGTAGCCGGCAAGCGCCTTGGCAAAGCTTATGCGCATTACAAGCATTCCGCCCGCGACTCCGCAAGCGAACGCAGTTACCGTAGCCAGCAATGCGGCAAGCGTTATGAAAATCCATTGCGCCGTCTGCGGACGGCTCTTCTTTTGCGGAAGCGCCAGAACCAACAAAAGGCCGCCTAAAAAAGCCGCCAATAGGTAGCCCCACAAAAAGCCGCTAGTCGGGCCGTTCAACAAAACGTGCAAGCCCGCCTTTCCCGAATAAACCGGAAGGCCTATCGCGCCCAAAAGCAAAAAAATCGAGACGGCCAAACTTCCAAAAATCGGCCCAAGCAAAAGGCCGGACAGCATGCAAAGCATGTCCTGGACCACAATCGGAATTCCTCCCGGCAAGGGAATTTGAATGAAGCAGCCTACGCTTGAAAGCGCCGCGAACATCGCGCTCAAAATCAATTTCTTTTGCAAACTAACGCTTTTCATAACTTACGCTCCCCGGCGCGAAAGTTTTTTTGGCGCCGTTTATTGTTGCGAATGTCGCCCAGCCGTATGGGTCTATTCCTAAAAAAATAAATTTCTCTCCGTTGATGGCGCGGATTTTTTTTAGCGCGTCAAAATTTTTCTTGTTCCAAATTTTTTGCAAGTCGCTTGAATCGGAAAAAACCAATTCTTGAAGCGCCGAATATTCTTTTAAAAAGGCTTCCAAACTTTCCCTTCTGGCCGAGCCGCGCTTTTTGTCAAAGGCCTTGTCCACGCCCGCGATTTTTGGGCATTGGTTTATGTTCACGCCGATTCCAAGGTTTAGATACGAGCAAACGCCGCCGACGCTAAGCGATTCGTCAAGGATTCCGGAAACTTTTCCTTTTTCGCTCCAAATGTCGTTGGGCCAGCGGACGAAAAATCTTTTGCCGCTGACTTTTTCCAAGGCGTTTGCCATCGCGATTTGCGCCGCCATCAAGGCTCGGCCGCTTTGGCTGGCCAACAGCTTTGGGTATGTCACAAGCGTAAAGGCCAAGGCGCCGTCCGTCGTTTTCCAAAGATGCTTTCCGCGCCCCTTTCCTTCGCTTTGCTCGTCGGCGGTGACCACCTTTGAGGCTGGCTCGCTTTCTTCAAGGCCTTTGAGCGCGATTTTCCTTGCCTCGTTCATGGTCGAGCCGATTGTCTTAAAATGGACAAAGCGGCCTTCGTTTTCGCCAAATTCAACGGGGCAAAGGCTGTCGGGATTGGATTCCATCAGCAGGTAACCGGTTTTTTGCGCGTCGATTTGGTAGCCTGATTTTTGCAAGCCTTGGACGGCCTTCCAAACAGATGTCCTTGAAATTTTTAGCGCCGCGGAAAGCTCTTCGCCTGAAATTCTTTTTCCCGCTTGCCGAAAAATTTTTAAAAGCCGCGCTTTGGTCGATTTGCTTTCGTTACCCATAACAATTAATAGGGTAACGAAAAAGCGGCGCATTGTCAATAATGCGGGGCTTGATTTGTTTGCGCTATTTGCTTAAAAGTTCGGCGTAAATGTCAACGCCGCTTACGGCGACCGCCCGGACTTTTACAACGGCGCCTTCCTTGACGCGCGCGGCGCGTATGACGATGTTGCCGTCAACTTCCGGGGCTTGGAACCAGGCGCGGCCAATAGCGTAGGAGGCGGCCCCTTCTTGGTCTTGCAAAGCCTTTTTGTTTGCGGCGGCCTCGTTCGTTTTGGCGCTGTCTTTCGCGCTCGCGCTGTCGTCAAACACTTCTTCCACCAATACGTCGTATTCCAAAAATTTTTTGCCTTGGCGGACGCGGGCGGCCAAACGAGCGCTCGTTATTTTCTCCTGCGCGTCCTGCAAGGCGGCCACGCGGGCGGCGGCGGTTTTCTTGGCCACTTGCTTTTTCATCAGCGCGGCGGGCGTGTCGTCTTCCTTGCTGTAAGAAAAGGCGCCGCTCCAATCCGGCTCAATTGCGCGTAAAAAGTCCAATGTGTTGGCCGCCGCTTCTTCCGTTTCGCCTGGAAAGCCCGCCAAAAAAGTCGTGCGCAGCGCCGCGTCCGGGAATTGCGCTCGGATGTTCTTTACAAGCGCCTTGTAATAGTCGGCGGAATTTTTTCTGTTCATTGCGCGGATTACGCCGTCGTCGCCGCTTTGGAAAGGAATGTCAAAGTAGGGCAAAATGCGCGCGTCCTTTTTTAGGACTTCCAAAATGTCGGGGTTAAAGTGGTCTGGGTGAATGTACAAAAGGCGGATCCAAAAGTTGCCTTTTAGCGCGCTGATTTTTTTTAGCAAGGCCGCAAGCGGGGAGAGGCCGCGCGCGTTCTTGGGCTTGCCAACGCTTTCTGTTTGCGCGTTTTCCGTTCCGTAGGCCGCGAGGTCCTGCCCGATAAGGTTTATCTCAAACACGCCGCGCTTAAGAAGAGCCTTTATTTCTGCCACAATGTCGGCGGCCGGCCTGCTCCTAAGTTCCCCGCGAATCAATGGAATCGCGCAAAAGCTGCAATGGTTGGAGCAGCCTTCTGTAATTTTTACATAAGCGGAATTTTTTCTTGACAAAAGCTTTAGGCGCTCGCCGCAGCTTACGCCGCTTTGCTTGGGAGTGTCCACCGGTCTTTTTCCGGCCATGACTTTTTTTGCAATCAAGGCGGCGCGGCTCAAGTCTCCGTTCCCAAAAATTCCGTCCGCCTCGGGAAGTTCAGTCTCAAAAACTTTCGCGTAGCGTTGGGCAAGGCAGCCGGCAAGAATTATTTTTTTGTCCGCGTATTTTTTTCGCGCGCCCAAAAGAGCGTCCAGCGATTCTTTTTTTGCGCTTTCGATAAAGCCGCATGAATTGATTATGATTAAGTCGGCTTCGTCGGCGGACTCTGCTTCCACAAAGCCCGCGCCCAGCAAATTGGAAATGATTATTTCGCCGTCAACTTGGTTCTTCGCGCAGCCGCGCTGGTCAAGAAAAAATTTAGTCAAGGGCTTCGACCACCAAACGGTAGCGGTTGTCGTCAGAGCGAATCCACTTGATGTCCTCAACGACAACTTCTCCGGCCTTGGCGATTTCCAAGTCGTGCGCGCGGCCGCCGGCAATCACTTGGAACTTGACTGTGTTTCCGTTGCTAATCCAAACGCGCGTTTTGTTGTTGGCGGTCATCGTCACAGCGTCGCCGTTGGTGTAGTAGTTTTCCACGGAATCCTTTCTGTCAACCGCGTAACGGAAAACGCAGGGGTTTCTAAAGCTTGCGTTCAGAGTGAATGGATACGCGCGGTTGTCTTCAAGCACAATCGTTTGGTTGGCCTTTTGCGAGGCCATCAAAGGAATTGAAGTTTCGTCGATGTTTTCGGCAACGGCAGTTCCGTCTTTAAGCATGATGTAAACTTCCGCTCCGCGCGAATTTTTGTTGGAAGAAACTTCCCAAACGTCAATCAAAAGGTCAACCGCGCTGTCGCCGTCGATGTCCAGCTCGCGCGTTTCGCTAAGGTCAAAGTATTGAAGGCCGATCGGAGTTTGCAAGCCTAGGCGCGAGTCGGTGTCGCTGGCCACGGTAAGCATTACGTTTCCGCTGTGGGTCGGAACCAAAATTTGGTCGCCGATGTAAAGGCGTTCGTTCAAGGGCTTTGAGTCCAATTCATATGTTTTTTGCTGAACCTTGTTTGACACCGCGTATTCATTCTGCTTGGCGATTTGCTTTGGCCGGTAGACCACAAGGTAAAGGGCCGTCAATACGGCGGCGGCGACAATCACAATCGCGCCGGTCACGATGGCAGGAACAAAATAAGTTGGGCGCGGCTTTTCTATCAAGCCTTCGGGAACGGGAGACTCCTGCACCAAAGCGGCGTGGTAAAGCTTTGTAAGGCGGACAGAGTCAACGCCCAAGTAATCAGAGTAGTTGCGCAAAAAGCCCACGACGTAAGCCTCTCCGTGAAAGACCGCCGTGTTTTCGCTCTCAAGAGCCTCTATGTATCTTTGTGAAATTGAAGTTTCCTTTGCGGCGGTCTCGACCGTTATCTTTTTTTCTTCGCGGGCGCGCCGCAAAATTGCGCCGTAACTGTCCATCGTATTTTCCTATTAAAACATAAAATTGTCGTAGCTGTTCGCCGCCGACGGAATGTCGTAGCTAAAGCGCTGGGCGGTCAAGCCTTGGTTTATTTCGTAATCCGAGAAGTCGATTTTGTATGTTATGTCCGAAGGCGTGACCGCTTCAACGCGGCGAATCAATTTTGTTTTTGGATTGATTGAAAGCTTGATGTAGCGGAACGCTTCGCTTGTCGTTCTTCGCCACAAAACCAGGCGCACCACTTTTTCGTCGGAAACTTCGCCTGTCGCTTTGTCTTCGTCAAGAGGAACCGCTTCCTGGCTTGTTTCCCAGCTTACTGTGTAGTAGCGCCTCATCAGCGTAAGGCCTTCGCTTGTGGCAAGGTTGGCCGCGCTTCCCTTTGCGTCGGAATCTTCGGCGTTGGCGTTCTGCGTAAGAACGGCGGCGCTTCCAGGTAGGTAAATCGTAAGCGTGTCTCCGTTGAACACTATGACTTGCTCTTCGGGCTTTGAAAAGTCAAAGCGGACTTTGTCTGGCTGCAAGTAAGTTATCTTGGCCTTCATCTCTTCTTTGTCGATGACGATGTTGGCGTTGGCCTGGTAGTCCTTTATTTTTCCGTATTCTTCCGAAACGCCCTTAAAGTATTCGTTGGCGGTTATGATCGGCTCCGAGCCTTGCGCGAAAGCGGCGAATGAAAAAAACGCAAAAAGCGCGGTTAAAAAAACTTTCTTGAACGGCAAATTCATGCCGTCTATTATAGAAGAAACGCGCGCTGCTGTCAATTGCCGCCCGTCCGCCTCCTTCGCGCGTTTTTTCTAGTTCCGCCACCATACACCCGCGTTCTTTGCGCGGTTTACGGCAGCAGGTACGCCAGTGTTCCTAAAACAAGGAGCAGGGCGGCGTTCCAGAGGGTGAACGTGGCCATGTAGTTTGGCGCGTCGGGGGCTTTTGCCTCGTCGCTTGTTGAGTACAGCTTGAACGAAATGACGCTGGCCATCGACGCTATCAAAGTTCCCAAGCCGCCAACGTTGACGGCAAGCAATAAAGCCGAGCCGTTTTGGGTAAAGCCGCTCAAAAGGAGCGCGGCGGGCACGTTGCTTATAACTTGGCTTGCGGCGATTCCCGTCAAGTAAGTGGAAAGGCGGCTTTTTAGCGCCTCCTGCAAAAATTCCGAAAACGCCGGAACCGTTGAAATAGTTTTTGTGAAGATGAAAAATCCCGCGAAGGTAAAAAGCAGGCTGTAGTCAACCTTTGAAAAAAGCCGCCTGTCGCAAAGCGCCATTATTGCTATTGTGGCCGCCAGCATGATTTTCCAGTCAAGGACGCGGAAGACCGTCAAAAGGCAAAGCGCAAAATCCGCCGCGTAAAAAAAAGTCCGCGCGTCAACCTTTAAGACGACCCTCTGCTGCTGCAAGACCGCCCCCGAAAATTGATGCGGCTCGTCCTCCGATTTTTTTGTAAGGAAGAAAATCATCGCCGCCAAAATGGCGAGCGAGGGCAGCGCGATTTTGGCCGTTTGCAAGAAGAATTCCGCCGCGGAAAATTCGTAGTAAGAAAAAAGAAAAAGGTTTTGCGGATTTCCCATTGGGGTGGCGCAAGAGCCAAGGTTTGCCGCGAGCGTTTCCAATACGACCAGCTTCATCGCCGAAAGTCCTACCCGCTTGAATATCAAGAGCGAAATCGGAACGAAGGTCAAAAGCGCCACGTCGTTCGTTACGAACATCGAGCTGAAGAACACAAGGCCGCAAAGCAGCAAGTAGAGCGAGCGGCGGTTCTTGCAAAGGCGCAAAAGGCGGGCGGCGGCCGCGTCCAAAAAGTTTTGGCTTTGAAAGGCCTTAATGGCGATCATAAGGCAAAACAAAATCGCGAGCGTCCTAAAGTCAATCGCCTGGACATAAAGGCTTGCTTCCGGGCGGACAAAAAGCGCCGCCGCTAGGGCCAAAACAAGCGCCGCGAACAATACCGGCTCGCGCCTGACAAACGCCAAAAGTTTTTTCATAACGCCGTAATTCTAGCGCTTTTATGGCAGGCGTTGCAAGCCAAAGCTCTTGACCAAAAAGCGCCAAATGCGCTATAATGAGCGTCACTTGGGGTATTAGCTCATCTGGTAGAGCGATAGGTTCGCAATCTATAGGTGGTCGGTTCGAGTCCGATATACTCCACAAAACGCGGTTCCACAAGGGCCGCGTTTTTTTTAGGCGGAGGAGAGTTTGTATGAGGAAAGAATCCCGTAATTTTTGCGCGGCGCTGGCAACTCGCTTGGCGGCGCTGGCCTTTGGAGCGGCGCTCATTTTTGGAATGGCGGCTTGCGGCGGAAGCGACGAGCAGGTGTTTGTTATTCCAGGCAAGGCAAGTCAGTCCAATCCGTCCAGCGGCGCCTATGCAAAAATCGGAACCCAAACAATCAACGGCGTTGAATACGACCTTGTGACATTCGGCCTCTGGCCGCAAACGATAAAGGCCGCCAATGTTACGGTGAACGATAGCGAAAGCAAGATCGTCGGCGCCTTCACCTACTGCAAGGGAAGCGACGGCCAGTGGTACGTCAAGATTAAGGAAAGGGCTTGTCCCCCTGTATGCAAGTACAGCGACGGAACGACTGCCAAGGAAAGTTCCGCCGACAGCTGGAAGTGGTTCAAAGTGGAGCCGATAAAGTGGCGCGTCCTTACGACAAACTACAACGGGACTGGCAAAAAGCTTTTGTTCGCGGAAAGCGTTCTGGCAAACGGCGTGTATTACGATTATAAGAGCGTGAACAGGACTATAGGCGGAAAAACAATACATCCCAACAACTACGAACATTCAAGAGTCCGGGCCTTTTTGAACGGCCTCAGCTACCAAAGAAAAGCGAGCGCCGACGGCCAGCAAGCCGCTTGCGACGACTTTTTGGGCAAGGGCTTTTTGCAGACCGCGTTCACAGCGGAGGAGCTTGCTATAATCGCGGACACGAGCGTGGACAACGGCAAGCGCTCGACATTCCCGAACGCCAACGCCAAGCAGTGGAACAATGGAGAAAATCCATACGCCAGCGACACGCCCACGACCGACAAGGTTTTTCTTTTGAGCCTGCAGGAAGCCACGACAGGCGCCTACGGCTTTGACGAGGATTACAACGCTTATAAAGGCGACGGAACGCATAATGAAAGCGCTCGCATCCGTCAAGCGACGGACTACGCCAGGGCCAGCGGGGCGAACCAAAACGAGACGGAGGGTCTTGGCGGCTGGTGGTGGCAGCGCTCTCCATTTTATGGCGACGACTTTCACGCGCGCTATGCAGACCGCAACGGCGACTCCTTTTACTACGCCATCGTTTCCGAAGTGTATGAAGGCGTTGGATTTGGCGATATCGTTCCCGCCCTGTGCGTGGAAAATTAAACCGCGCTTGTTGTTTGCGGCATACGGCTTCCTCCATGCGGGGGAAGCCGTTTTTTTTGCTCCCATCGCTCTCCATTGAATTTAATTGAAATTTTCAATATAATATTTCCCCATGAAAAAGACAGGCTCACAGATAATTTGCGAACTTTTAAAAGCGTATAAAATCACGACAGTGGCGGGAATTCCGGGTGGATCGATTTTGCCGCTTTACGACGAATTGGCCCGAAGCGGAATCAAGCACGTCCTTGTCCGCCAGGAACAGGCCGCGGGCTT
>CADCCO010000078.1 GCA_902799965.1 uncultured Spirochaetaceae bacterium | reverse complement strand
AAGGCCGGCTTTTATTTTTTCTATATAATCACACGGACTCTTTCCCGCTTCCTTTAGCAAGCAGGAACACAAGGCTGCCGCGCCGCACGCGTCCAAAACCTCGTGCTTTCCGGGAACGCGCAAAAAGGCCTCGCCCAAAAGTTCCGTCCAAAAATTGTTGCGCTGGTCTTGAACGGCGCGATATTCCAAGCGCCAGGGGCCTTGCGCCTTTGTTCCATATGAAACCAGCTTTATGTCCGGCCGCTTTTTTGCCGCGATTTGAACTGTCTCCACCGCGCCCGCGTCGTCGGCGCAATAGACCAACGTTCCGTCTTGGGGCAATTTGCAAATGTAATCGACAAAGGCGGCCTGTATGTCGGCGAATGTCGGATAATAGTCTTGGTGGTCGCTTTCGACGCTGGTGAGCAAAATGACGCGCGGGCAAAAGGCCATGAAGTGCCGCTGGTATTCGCAAGTCTCCGCGACGAAGAATTTTTTGGAACTGTCGCAAGACTGAGAAGCCGCCGCGTCTTGGCCTTGCGAGCGCTCGGCGGGCGACGTGTAAACGCACTTTTTCCCAAAGGAATTGATCACGCTTCCGGCCAAAACTTGCGCGTTCAAGTCCAGCTCGGACAAAATCGTTCCGGCTAGTCCTGTAGTGCTGGTCTTTCCGTGAACGCCGCAAACGCCCGCGCTAAAGGCCCGCTCGGAATACGCGCCCAATGCTTCGGTGTACAAGGCGCAAGGAACGCCAAGCTTTTGCGCGGCAATCAAGTCCGGGTTTTGGTCCAACTTGTAGGCGCTTGAGTAGACGACCAAGTTCACGTCTTTTGTCACGTTTGATTCGGAAAAAGGAAGCGCCTTGATTCCCAGCGCGTCAAGAATTTCGTCGGTGTAAAAGCGCTCGGACACGTCGCTTCCTGTAATAACGGCGCCCGCACTAAAAAAAATCTCGACAAGGGCCGCCATTCCGGTGCCCTTTATTCCAACAAAATGAACGCGATAGTTATGAAAGTCTTCTGGAAGCGATATTTTCCCCATAGGAGCATAGTATCACTTACAGGGCAACATTGCAAGCGGAACGCGCTTTTGCCAATGCAAACACCACCATACAAACCTTTAGTTTTTTTGCGAATTTTTATCGAAAAAAATTCACTTTTTTATTAAAAACAGCGCTTTTTGTAATAAAAAACTCTATCTTATGTATGGAACGCCACAACAAAGGCAGGCCGCCTCTTTATTCTTAGAATCAGGAGGCACGCGGAACATGACAAGTTATGAAATTGCGATGCTTGCAATCGCAGTTCTTTCTTTAATTGTAAACGCGGTCGCTCTCTTCCACACCTTGAAAGAATAGCGAAAAAGAAAGCCTGCCGAACAAAAGCGTTAGTCTCGACAGGCTTTTAACAAAAGCTAAAAAAGAGGCGGCCGCCGTTGTGGCGTTCCACTCTTATAATTAAAATATAGCGCCATTCTCCATATCTGTCAACTAAAAATTACCTCGCCAATTCCAAGTAGATTTGGTCGGCAAGGCCAAAGCCGGCCTGCTTTGTAAGGCTTGTCGTGTACTCGTCGTAGAGCATGTCTTGGTACATCGACTTTGCGAAGGAGTCTTGCGTTGGAGAATGAACGGTCTTTCTCATCGAGTCGACCATCATTTTTACAAAGAAGGATTCAAGCTCCATCGATTTTTCGTAGAGCTTTGAGGTCTTGTCGATTTTTTTGTCATTGGGGCGAACGCTTCCGTTTGCGGCCGCGCCTTGGGGGGCGGCGTTTTTGTCGGATGCGCGGGTAAATGTTTTGTCAAAGCCGGTCTTGTAGTCGCCGTTCAAGCGGCCTTCGGGAAGGACTTGCTTTGAGGAAATGTGGGAATAGTTGGCGCTTGGAGCGGCGGAAACCGCGCTTGAAGCGGCCGCCTCTTTCGCTTGCGCGGCTTTCAAAAGATCGGCGAACTTGGACGACTGGTTTTTATGCAGCGCGTTTTGAATCACCGCGTTGCTTTGCGTCATCGTTCCGATTTTATCTATTCCCGTCATTTCCTATTCCTCCCAACCATTAAGTTATCGTTTCAAGTTAGCGGCTGTGCTTAGCATGCTGTCGCTTGTCTGAACGGCCTTTGAGTTGAACTCGTAGGCGCGCTGGGCGACAATCATCTGAACCATTTCGTTGACCACGCTGACGTTTGACATTTCCAAAAACTTGTGCTTTACGATTCCCATTCCGTCAATGCCGGGGCGGTTGGCGATCGGGTCGCCGGAAGCGTTTGTAACCTTGTACAAGCTGTCGCCCATCGCCTTCAATCCAGCCTCGTTGGGAAAGCGGTAAAGCTCAAGCTGGCCCACTTCAGTCGGGGTCGTCTCGCCGTTCACCTTTACGGAAACGCGGCCGCCGTCGCTGATTGTCAAAGTGCGAATGTCAAAGCCTTCCGGCAAAATAATTTCTGGCAAAACGCGAAGGCCTTCGCTTGTGACAAGCTGGCCGGTCATATCCACTTTAAGGGCGCCGTCGCGGGTGTACGCGTAAGAGCCGTCGTACTGCTGGACGCGCAAAAAGCCGTCGCCCACAATCGCAACGTCTGTGTCAACGCCGGTGGCCTGCAAGGAGCCTTGGCTGAAAATGCGCTGGGTGGCGGCAAGCTTAACGCCGGCGCCCTGCTGGATTCCAACTGGAGTCACTGTGTCTTCGGTGGCGGGCGTTCCGCTAAGCTTTAAGTTTTGGTAAATCAAGTCCTCGAATTCGGCGCGCTGCTGCTTGTAGCCGGTCGTGTTGACGTTTGAAAGGTTGTGCGAAATCGCGTCGATGTTGGCCTGCTGTCCGTTCATTCCTGTAGCCGCTGTCCACAAACTTCTTACCATTCTATTTTCCCCCTGCTTGTTTCTTTGCTAAAACTGTCCGCCGTTATCGGGCTCTCGCCGCGACGCGGTTCCACAAAGTCGACATCATTTGGTCTTCGCTTTGAATCGTCTTTTGGTTGGCCTCGTAGGCGCGGTTCACTTCTATCATTCTGACCATTTCGTTGACCACGTTGACGTTTGAAGTTTCAGTGAAGCGCTGAATGAAAGTCGGCCTTTCCTCGCCTTCCGCGATTCGGGCGGGGCCAGAAATTTCGTTTTCCATATAGAATGAATTTCCGGCCTTCTTAAGATAGCGCTCGTTGTCAAAGCGGACGGCCAAAAAGCGATCGACGGTTTTGTTGTCGGCCGTTACAATCATTCCGTCCTCGTTGACCTTGAACTTGTCGTCCTCAAGATGGATGATTCCGTTCTCTCCCAAAACAGGATAGCCGTCCTTTGTCTCAAGAATGCCTTCTTTTCCAATGTAAAAAGTTCCGTTGCGCGTGTAGCGGTTTCCCACGGGTGTCTGGATTACAAAAAAGCCTTTTCCGTGCAAGGCAAAGTCCGTGGGGCGGTCGGTGTTTTTAAGGGAACCTTCGGCAAAGTCTGTGTAGTTTTCGTTGGTCTCAACGCCAAGTCCAAGCTTTCCGATAATCGGAGCCGCGTCGGCGGATCCTTCGGGAATTGTGTAAACGCCGTCAAAGTCTTCGCGGCGAATCAAAAGCTCGCTGAACGACTTTGAAACTGTCACGTCGCGCTTAAAGCCCGCCGTGTCGACATTGGCCAAATTGTTGGAGATTGCGTCCAGCCTGTTTTGCTGGGCGGTCATTCCGCTAGCTCCTGTGTACCATCCGCGAATCATTTTGACATCCTCTAATTAAAAAAATCAAGGGGGCAACGCATCCAGCCCGCCTTACTTTTTTATCGGAATTTGCCGCGGAATTGTTAGAAAAAAAAAGGCCTTCTTCATATAGAAGAAAGCCTTTGTGAGCTATACTGGATTCGAACCAGTGACCCACGCCTTAAAAGGGCGTTGCTCTACCTGCTGAGCTAATAGCCCGCGCGCTTGTTAAAAGCGTAGAATGATATTACCACATTTTTATAGAATGTGTCAAGCCCCTCGCGCCGCTTTTTTCTTCGGCGCCATTAGGGTTAGAAAAGCGCGGCGAGGGCTTCCCATTCCTGCCCCGCCCTTATGGCGGCTTCGTTGGCGGAAAGAATCTTTACCATTATTGGGGAACCGGCGGCGGGAGCGGCGGCGGCTTGGTCGAGCAAGATTTCGGCGTGAATAAAGTTGTCCGTCACGGCGCGGACCAGCCGCTTTCCCTGCGGAACTAAAGCCGAGCCGTGGGCGCTTTCGGCCACCGCCGGGCGGACAGTTCCGACAAAAGAATTTATGTAGGCGATTTTTGCCGCCGCCGAATATTCGTTTAGGGTGGCGACGCGCTCGTCCTTTAGCCGCTCCGGTATTTTTGGAACAAACGACGCGGCCGCCGTTCCAGGCCGGGGCGAAAACGGAAAGGCGTGCGCCTTTACAAAGCCCGCTTCCTTCATCAACGAAAGGGTTTGCTCAAAGTCGGCCTGGGTTTCGCCAGGAAAGCCCGTTATTATGTCGCAGGCCAGGAAGGGATTTTGCTTTGCCCCTTTAAGGCGGCCGCAGGCTTGGATAACAGTCTCGCGCGTGTATCGGCGGTTCATTCGCTTAAGGATTGCGTCGCTTCCGCTTTGCACCGAAATGTGAAAGTGCGGACGAACGCGCGGGTCTTTTATGGCGGCGGCAAAGCGCTCGGTGACAGTTTCCGGGTAAACGCTTGAAAAGCGAATGGCGATTTTTTCTGTCCGCTCAAGAATCAGCTCAAGCAAGCCCGCGATGTCCACAAAGCCGCCCCGCCATTCGCCCTTGTACTGGCCGATGTTCACGCCAGTAAGGACAAGCTCGCTTTGCCCCGCTTCTTCCAGCGCGGAGATCCGTTCCAAGGCCAGCGCGGCGGGAATGGAAACGCTTTTTCCGCGCGCAAAGTGTATCGCGCAGTAAGAGCAGCAGTTGTCGCAGCCGTCCTGAATTTTTATCGACGCGCGGGAATGCGCGAAAAAAGTTTTTGGGTTGAGCGCGAAGGGCTCGGCGGCGACATCTTGGGCCTTCAAAAAGTTTTTGTCAGAGCCGCCCGCATTTTGGGCTTGCGACGGTTCCCCGCCCGCGCGGTCTTGGGCTTTAGAAGCCTTCTGTTCCGCGAAAAATTCCCGCAAGGCGGCGGCCAGCAGTTTTGGTTGTTGAAAGCGCTTTTGTTCCGCCGCCCAGTCTTGGGCTTGCAAAAAGTTTTGGTTGCCTTCGCAAAGCCTTTCCAAAAATTCCGGTACGCGGGAAAGGGCGCTCTTTGCCTTTCCGGGAAGAACCGCCACGCGCTCGCCCATCGCGCTGATGGCGGCGGCGCTAAGCTCGGCGTAGCAGCCGGTCACAATCAGCGCTGCGGCGGGAAATTTCTTCAGCAAAAGATTGATTGTCCTGCGAGCCTTTTGCTCGGCCTTTCCGGTGACGGCGCAAGTGTTCAAGACGCAAAGGCATACGCCAAAGTCCTCCGCGTCCTTGGCGGCGCAGGAGGCCATTCGCACAGTCCAACCATAGTCCGAAAAAAATTCCGCCGCTCCTTCTGTTTCAATCTGGTTAAGGCGGCAGCCGAGAGTCTCAAAATGAACGATTTTTTTTTCGCTCTTATCGCAGGCGGGCGGCAACACGTTCCTTTCCGTTAATCGCGTCGTTCTTTAGCGGGTCAAGCTTAAGCGCCTCTTCGTAGGCGGACATAGCCTCGTAGTAGTTTCCGGCCATCTCGCGCGCGTAGCCCAGCCGCGTCCACCAGTAGTCCGAAAGCGGGTTCTTGCGCACGGCGGCGCTAAGCGAAATGTCGGCCTTTTGGAATTTCGTCTGGCGAATGTAGATTTCGCCCATATAATAGTAGGCCGTGCCCACGCGGCTTCCGGTTCTGTCGGGAGCGATTGAAAGGTATTCCTGGAACTGCTTGAGCGCCTCGGAATTTTTTCCCAAGTAATACTTGGCCTCGCCCAAAACTTCTATCAAGCGCATGTCGTAGCGGCTCTGCTTTAGGCCGTCGTAGGCGATTTGCTCCGCCCTGGCGTATTCGCGGTTGGCCACCAGCGACCAGCACATAACCACGTACGAGTCGACGTGGCCAGGGTCGGCCTTGATTTCTTCGTCGCAAACTTCTATGGCTTCTTTATACTTGCGGTTATTGTATAGAACCAAAGCGTCGCGCTTTGCCTGAGCGAAAAGCGAAGCGCTTCCCCAAACCAAAAACAAAAGGGCGCAGGCGCGCCTCAAAAAATCACGCTTCATTTGACTTCACCATTGAACAGCGGCCGCTAAAAAGGCTTCCCGGCTCAAGCACGACTTGGCGCGAGGAAATGTCGCCCGTAATCGAGCCGCTTGAAGTGACGAACACAAGGTCGCTTCCGTTTACGTTTCCCTTGACCGCGCCCTTGACAAGAACGCGCTCGGCGGAAATGTTGGCGTTGACCACGGCGCCTTCGTCAATCACCAAATCGCTTTCGGCGGAAATGCTTCCATTCACCTTGCCGCGTATCATAAAGGGCTTGGTGAAATGAATTTTTCCCGTGAACGAAATGTCCGAGGCCATTATGGTGTTGAAGTCGGAGTCTTCGTAGTCGATTAAATCGCAGCCTTTGTTGTCATACATATTTTACAATTATAACATTGCGGCAAGAAAGATTCAAGTGGGCAAGAACATTGCTTTTGTCGTCTTTGTAAATCGGGCCGTAACCGCCTAGCCCCCCAAGCCTCGCGACGGCCTATTCCCTTACCAAAACATAGGTTTTTAGCTCGGCAATGTATTTGGCGGCAGTCAAATCGTCGGCGGCTATGGCATTGGCAGGGCTTACAGAGTCTTTATACCAGCCATCTGGATTGTTAAAAATGAGCGCGCCGACCCATCCGCTATCAAAAGGAAGGCCGTACTTCCCGATTTTTTTTACGCTCTCGGGAATGGTAACGCTCGTCAAGTAAATCGCAAAAGAAAAAGCGAGTGTTCCGATTTCCGTCACTGTGTCAGGAATTGTATAATTTATTGTTGTTGGTATTCCTCCAGCCTCAGGCCCTGCCTTGTTGCCTGGCCAAAAGAGAATCTTTTTTTCGTCCTTGCTAAATAGAACGCCGTCTTTTGAAACAAGATTTTCGTTGTTTGACGGCGCGACTATATTGCCGACTTTATTAAGCGTAATATGAGCGCTCTCTATTCCGGCCCAAGCCTCCCCAAAAGACGGGCTTATGATTACTGTTTCAAATGGCTGGCGTCCAGACGCAGCCGCTATTCCTGGCAAAATATCGCTCCATTCCGAGCCATCGAGCTGTGCGGCTTGCGAAAGGTCAAGCGTGGAAGCCGGGCCAATTTGATTGTGGCTGGCAACAAATAAATTGTACAAAAAGTTTTTGAACGAATCTGGCGTAACATCAGATCCGATGACAAGATGGCATTCGGCATTCGGAGCGGTAAAGCTGCCTATGTTTTCGTTTGTAAGCACAGTGGACTTCTTTAACTTTCCGTCGCTGCTGACTATCCATGTTAGCGACCCCTGCGGCGTCACGTCAAACTTGTAGGCTTCGTTTGCCAAGCTTGTGTCCGTCACGCCGCTGGCAAGCTTGAGGACCACGCGCCTATACATATTGTCATAATCGTCTGAAGTAGGCGTAAGCCTTGCGATTTTTCCGCTTCCAGTAAGCTTACCTTCAATCGTCAATGCGGGACATTCATAAAAAGCGGCGCTGGTATTGTCATATTTTTGCAACACAATGTCGTTCTTTAGCTTTCCGTCGCTAGGAATGGAAACAGAGCCCTTTAGGTATATGTTTGGGGTCATACTTGTATTTGATGTCCCCAGAACGCAAATCGCGCCGCCCTTGGCTTCTCCTCCGGAACATTCGTAACATTCGTTCCCGATGATTGAACAATCTTCAAGATGGAGATCGCCATACCTTTCAAAACGAAGCGCGCCGCCCTCGCCCACAGCCGCTAGGCCGCCAGTTTCGTCGCCGGCACCGTTGTATTGTATTTTGGCGTTTTTCACGGTCATATTGCCGCCGGACAAATAAATTGCGCCGCCACTGCTTTTCGCGTAATTGTATGCTATGGTTCCGCCTAAAAGGTATATATTAAAATTGCCGGGGCCACTTCCCCAAGAATAAATGGCTCCTCCCAGTTTCGCAGCGTTGGAATATGGGGACAGCCTTGTGTCATCGCCGTATTTTGCGGCCTGGCTTATACTTGCGGAATCATCCCCTATCACGCCGCCTGTCATAGTGAAGGTTCCATACCCCATATTAAGCGCTCCGCCGTAAGTTGCCGCCGTGTTTCCCCTTATGTGTCCGCCCGACATCGTGATTACAGCTTTTTTAGTATAAGTGGAGTTACAAAATATTCCGCCCCCTGCGTCATCCGATTCGTTTTTTTCTATGACGGCTCCGTCCAAAATGTTCAGCCTGCATGCTGGATATAAACAAATTCCCGCGCCTCTGCCTTTTCCCGATTCGCCTTCTGCTCTTGCCTTGTTCTCAGACACATAGGCGCCGCTTGCAAGCGTAAGCGAGCCGCCTTCGGCTTTAAGACAAATTCCGCCTCCATAGGCATATCCGCCATCAACAGTGCC
>CADCCO010000077.1 GCA_902799965.1 uncultured Spirochaetaceae bacterium | reverse complement strand
CAAATCCGATTTTCGCGCTCCAAAAAGACGACGGCGCCTTTGTCTACGGGGCCGAGGCGCTTGAATGGCTTTTGGAAAACGGCAGGGCCGAAAGCTTTTTGAACCAAGTAAACAAGGTTTCAATCGTTCCGCTTGAAAAATATTTGTTCCGCCGCGACAAGGACGGAAACGTTTTAAAAGAAAGCGCCGTGACAATACGAGAGCGGGACAAAGTCAACGCAATGAACATTGGAATGATTTGGACCGAAACGACATTCGCCGAGGCCAACGAAAGCCTTTACGCAATCTTGATGAAAGGCTCATTTAAAGACAAAGGCCTTCCGTCTGAAAAATGGACCTGGGACTATTCGCTTGTTTTTGAAATCACAGACGACCAAAACGGGCTTCGCTTTTTTATCCCGGAAGCGCTAAAAGAAATTTACGCCGTCACATATTCCTTTAACAGCAGCGACCCGCTTCCAATAGAAGGAACAAAGGACGGCCTTTTGATTCGCGACGCGAACAATAAGACAAAGTGGCTTTACGACGGAATCAATGTCGCGCAAGCCTCAAAGGGGCTTTTCAATTTGGCGCGCATGGGCGGCGACTCCGCGGCGGCTTGGCTTATAAGAATTTGCGCGGGCCTTGTGTTTGTCATTTTGCTTTTGCTGCTCTTGTTCTACGAATTTTTAAAAGGCCGCTTTTCCGTTTCTTGGCAAAGGAGAATCGCATTTCAAATCCAAGAGGAGGAACGGGGAAAAATTTCCCGCGACATCCACGACTCAATCGTGCAGGACATCCGAGCGATTCGCATCGAGGCGGAAATGCTAAAAGTCCAAGAAGGGCAAGAGCAAAAGCAAAAGGACTTGTCCGAAAAAATCACGGACTGCATAGTAAAGATGCGGAACATTTGCTACGGCTTGGAGCCTGCGGAATTTTCGCTCCCGTCGCCCAATCCCGGAAAAATAAATTTGCTTTCAATCCTAAAATCCCTGGGCGAGCAGTTTGAGACAAAGTCAAAAATCAAATGCTCGCTTAACGCGGCGCAAGGCCTTGAAGAAATTCTTGTGGAAAAGGAAAAGTGCCAATGCCTTGTAAGAATCGTCCAAGAGGCGTTTGCCAACATCGAAAAACATTCCTACGCGACCGAGGCGCAAATTTTGGCGCGGACGGAAAGCCAGCAGGACAAAAAAACTCTTACGCTTTTTATAATAGACAACGGCCGCGGCTGCGACTTGGACAAGGCCAGATCCGGCGCCAACTGGCGGACGCATTTTGGCCTTAGGCAAATGCAGGAACGCGCCAAGACAATCGGAGCGGCGATAAGCTTCCGTTCCGCCCCAGACGACGGAATGCAAATCAAGCTCAGCGTGGAGATTTAAAAAATGAAAAGGCTTTACATTGTGGACGACCACAAAATGATGCAAAAGGGCGTTAAGGATTATTTGGAAGAGAACACCGACTGGCGCGTTCCAAAAACCTTTTCCCAAAGCCAGGAATGCTTAAAAGCCCTAAAAGACGCCGGCGGCCGCAATGAGCTTCCGCAAATCGTAATCGTTGACGTCCAGCTTTTAAACGAAAGCGGAATCGCGCTTGCCTCTCAAATCGCGCGCGATTTTCCAAGCGTAAAATGCGTAATGTATTCAATGTATGACACCGCCGGTTACATAATGCAAGCCGCGGCCGCCGGCGTAAAGGGCTACATCAGCAAGGTGGCCAGCGAAGAGGAATTGGTCCGCTGCCTTGAAACGGTTCTTTCGGGCAAGGAATATTTTGAAGGAAAGGCGCGCGGCTCCTTGGAAAAAATTGAAAAAGTCTCCCCGCTTTTGACGCGGCAGGAAAAGCGCATTTTGGAAAAGCTTTTGCAGCAAAAGAGCAATGAAGAAATCGCGAGCGAGCTTTTCATCTCGCTCCACACCGTGGAAAATTACGTAAGCTACATTTACGACAAGCTTTGCGTCAAAAGCCGCGCCGAGCTTGAAGCCGCGTTTGGTTGAAAAAAACGCGCTCTTATGCTAGTCTAACAGAAATGGAACTTTTGTCGCAAGCGGAAATCCGCAAAGTTTTTGAACGGCTAAAAAAGGCCAACCCCAATCCGCAGGCCGAACTGATTTACAAAAACGCCTACACTCTTTTAGTCAGCGTCGTCCTTTCGGCGCAGGCCACGGACAAGAGCGTCAACAAGGCCACCGAGCCCCTTTACAAAATCGCCGACACGCCAAAAAAAATGCTCGCGCTGGGGCAAGAAAAATTGGAAGGCTACATTAAATCAATCGGCCTTTACAAGACAAAGGCCGCCCACGTAATCGCGCTCAGCCAGCGCCTCTTGGACGAATACAATGGGCAGGTTCCCGACACGATGGAAGAGCTTGTAACGCTTCCCGGCGTCGGCCGCAAAACAGCAAACGTTGTCCTTAACGTAATTTTTGGAAAGCCCACGATTCCGGTGGACACGCACTTGTTCCGCGTCGCGCCCAAAATCGGCTTGGCGGAAGGGAAGACGCCCTTGGAAGTCGAGCAAAGCCTTTTGGAGCGCGTTCCCAAAAAATATTTAAAGGACGCCCACCATTGGCTTTTGCTGCACGGCCGCTACGTTTGCGTGGCGCGTTCCCCAAAATGCGAAGAGTGCGTCATCAAAGACCTTTGCAAAAAGAACTAAAAGCGCTAAAATAACAGCGCCAGGAGAAAAAGACAAATGGAAGGAACAATAACTGAAAGCGGAAATCCGTTTCTCAATTCTGAACACACAATCAAAGAAGACCTTAACTGGGCTTACGTTTCTTTTACAAAGTGGCTGAAGGGCTTTGCCACTTGGGACAATTTTTTTAGGCTGCTTGGCGTTTTGCTAATTTTCTTCGCGCTGATGGCCGTGTATAAATTGGTCGTCCGCTCAATCAAAAAAATCCCGGAAAAAAAGCTTCCCGCCCACCGCGCGGTAATAATTCTAAAATTCGTCAAGTACGTTTACTACGCGGTCTTGATAATGTTCATTTTGAGTTTGTTCGGAATAAAGCTTAGCGCGATTTGGGGAGCGGCTGGAGTGGCCGGCATCGCGGTGGCCTTTGCCGCGCAAACTTCCGTCAGCAACATCATCTCCGGCGTTTTTGTCATCGCGGAAAAAACTCTTAAAATCGGAGACCTCATCAACGTCGCGGGCGAAACAGGAATCGTCGACACAGTGGGCTTGCTCAGCGTAAAGGTTCACACGCTGGACAACCAAATGATTCGCATTCCAAACTCCACGATTATAAATTCAACTTTGCGGAACACAAGCTTTTTTGACAAGCGGCGCTTGGACGTAAAAGTTTCTGTTTCTTACGACACCGACATGGAAACCGCGCTCAACGTTTTGGCAGAGGCGCCAAAATATTGCAAGGACACGCTAAAGGATCCCGAGCCGCTTGTATGGTTTGACGGCTTTGGCGACAGCGGAATAAACATGACGCTCGCCGTTTGGTTCAAAAAAGAAAATTTCTTGGCCGCAAAGAACGAAACCTTCATCGCGATAAAGCGCGTTTACGACGAGGCCGGAATCGAGATTCCTTACAACAAGCTTGACGTTAAGGTTTACGACAGCGAAGCGCAGTTCATCGCGGGCCGCGCTCCCGCCGCAGCAAAAACAAAAGCCAAGGCCGCGTCCAAGACAAAGCAAATCGACAAAAGAATTCGCGGAAAGTCAAAGGCAACAAAGAACTTGATTGAGTCGGAAAGCGCCAAGGAATACGACCCCGACGACGAACATTGACCCTAAAGGCCGTCGCCCAATAAGTCCGCGAGCGTTTGTTTTACCCCAAAGGCCGTAAGCAAATCGCGCGCGGATTGGCCGCAAGCCCCGGAACACGTGCCGCCCGCCGATTCGTTCTTCAACACCGCGCGAATCATAAGATTTTTTGGCGTACCTTCCATGTCGATGAATTCCAAAACTTGAACCTTGTAACCGCGCGCTTCCAACAAATCCGCGCGGACCGCGTCCGTCATCAGCGCGGAAAAACGTTCCCGCAAAATTCCATGCCTTAAAAGCGGCGCGAAAAGCGCGTTGGACGACTTTCCCAACTGCGAATTGATTTCCTTTTGGCAGCAGGGAACGGACAAAATAGCCTTGGCCTTTTTGTCGACGGCGAACTTCAGCGCGTAGTCCGTGGCCACGTCGCAGGCGTGCAATGTGATTACGATGTCGGGATTTTTTCCGCTGTACTTGGCGATGTCGCCGCAAACAAAATTTATGTTTTTTATGTCCAGGCGGGCGGCCAAGTCGGAGCAGGATTTTATCACGTCTTCCTTTAAGTCAACGCCGGTTATTTGGCAGGGAATCTTTTTTACGCTTTCCCAAAAATATTGGACGGCAAAGGTAAGGTATGACTTGCCGGAGCCAAAGTCCAGGATTTGCAGGGGCTCTATTGGCCGCCCGCCTTCTTGGGCTTGCAACGAATTCTGGTTTACGCCAAAAGCGGCGCCTTCTTGGGCTTGCGACCGCGCTTGGAGGACGCTGGGCAGAACATCGTCCAAAAGTTCCAAAAAGCGGTTGACTTGGCGGAACTTGTCGTATTTTGCGGCGACCACTTTTCCAGCGTCGGTCATAACGCCAAGCGCCTGCAAAAACGGAACGCGCGTTCCTTCTTGTATGATGTAGTTTTTGGAACGGTTGAAAGCGCCGCCGTTTTGGGCTTGCGAAAATTTTAGGGCGGCGCCGGAGCCGCCGGCAGTTTTGGCCTTGCAAGCAGTCGCGCTCAACGGCTTTACATAAGCTGCCTTGACGCCGTCTTTCGCCGCGAGCGCTTTTTCCAGCCGGCGGACTTCGCCGCGCTTGTTGGCCAAAAAAGTTATTTCCTTGTCTTCCGTCCGTTCCACGCAGTTTTTAAAGGACTGGCCGATGTTCGACCTTAAAAATTCCTCCAGCTCCGCTTCTGAAAAATTTTTGTGAAAGCTTTGCTTGTCGGTGAAAAATTCCGCAAAATACGGAGAAGCCGTTCCGCCCTTAAAACGGATTTTCACCCGCTCGTATTTTTTTCCGAGAATTTCTTCAACTTTGCCCGTGGGCTTGGAAAGGGTGGCCGAAAGAATCATTCCTTAATGGTAGCGACTTGCCGCGCTCTTGTCTAGACCGCCCAAAAATGCTATAATAAACCTTATGGCTAAAACTTTTGTCTTTGTAAACCAAAAAGGCGGCGTCGGAAAGACGACTTCCGCGATAAATATCGGCGCCTACATCGCGCTGGCCAAAAAGCGCGTTCTTCTTGTTGACTTTGACTCGCAGGGAAACATGTCCAGCGGCGTGGGCGTTTCAAAAGACAAGCCTACCGTTTACGAACTTTTGAGCGGCGAATGCGAGGCCAAGGACGCTGTCAAAAAAACTTCAATCCCCACATTGGACGCGATAAGCGCGAGCCTTGACTTGTCCGGCGCCGCGATTGAATTGGTTGACCAAGAGCGCCGCGAGTATTTTTTGAAAGACGCGCTTGAGCCGCTCCAAGACAAATACGACTACATTTTGATTGACTGCCCGCCCTCTCTTGGCATTCTCACGCTGAACGGATTGGCGGCGGCGGACGCGGTTCTTGTTCCTATGCAGTGCGAATACTTTGCCTTGGAAGGAATCACGCTCTTGCTTCAAACTGTAAAGAAAGTCCAAAAGTCCATAAACACAAGCCTCACAATCGGCGGAATTTTTTTCACGATGTTCGACTCAAGGACAAGATTGGCGCAAGACGTTGTCGTTCAAGTCAAGTCTTATTTTAAGGACGTGGTTTTCAATACAATCATTCCGCGCAACGTTCGCCTTAGCGAAGCGCCTTCGCACGGACTTCCGATTTGCAAGTACGACCCGGACTGCGTCGGCGCAAAGAGCTACCAAAAGCTGGCGGAGGAGGTGATTCACCGTGGCTAAAAGAAAACCAGGCCTTGGACACGGATTGGACGCCCTTATGGGCGGCGCCGCAAACCAAGCGCAAAACGAATACGAGCCTCCAGTTGAAAAAACAGAAAGCGCGCCAAAAAGTTCGGCAAAAAAAATCTCCGCAAAAAATTCTTCCCTCCCCGACGCGATAGAAACCGACGACAACGGAACGCTGTGGGTTGACCCCAGCTTGCTCAAGCCCAACCCCCACCAACCGCGACAAGTTTTTGACGAGACGGAACTAAAGGAACTTTCGGACTCCATCGTGGAGCATGGAATCGTTCAGCCCATCATAATAGAAGACGCGGGCGACGGAACTTTTTACATCATCGCGGGCGAACGACGAACGCGCGCCGCAAAAATGGTCGGCTTAAAAAAAGTTCCGGTGCAGCTGCGCAAATTCAGCGACGAAAAAAAATTGGAAGTGGCGCTCATCGAAAACGTGCAGCGCTCAAACCTGAACCCGATAGAAGAGGCGCAGGCCTACTACGAGCTTATGAAAGTCGGCGGGCTCAATCAAGACGAGGTGGCGCAAAAAGTCGGCAAAGGCCGCCCGACTGTGGCCAACGCGCTGCGCCTTTTGAAATTGCCCGAAGATATGCAAAACTCTTTGATTGTCGGACAAATCACAAGCGGCCACGCGCGAGCGCTTCTTAGCGTGGAAAATCCCGCCGACCAGCGCGTATTGTTTGGAAAAATAATCGCAAGCAATTTGTCAGTGCGCCAAGCGGAAGCTCAAGCCGCTTCGTTTAACGGCGGAAGCCGCGCGGCCAAAAGCTCCGCCAAAAAAGAAGGAGCGCGCGTCCGCGACCCGGACGTGATTAACATCGAGCAAAAGTTTATGGAAACGCTCGGAACAAAAGTTTCGCTTAGCGGCAGCTTGGAAAAAGGCCAGCTTGTCATCGACTACTTTAGCCGCGCTGACTTAGACAGGCTTTACCAAGCGATTGTAAAAGAATAAATACAAAAAGGAACGCGCATGGTTTTTTCCACGGAATTTTCTCCGCTGCTTGAAGAGTTCGACAAAAACGAGCGGCTCACGATGGCGGCGATTTTAAAATATTTTGAAAACGCGGGAAGCCGCCATTCCGACGCGGCCGGAGATTCCGCCATAAAAGTGAGCGAGACACTTGGCGTGGCCTGGGTCTTGACCGACTGGAAAGTTTGCGTTTCGGAATTTCCGCGCTACGGACAAAAAATCAAAGTTGAGACTTGGAGCGAAGGATTGACTTCGCCCTTTGGAACATCGCGCAACTATTACTTGTACGCCGACGGAGCGCTCGCCGTTGAAGGAACCAGCAAGTGGGTTCGCTTTGACCTAAAGGCCGGCCGCCCGATGAAGGTGGAGGCGGACTTGCTTGACCGCTACGGCCCGGAGCCAGGCAAAAAAGTTTTTGGCGGAGAAAAGCTGGCCAAGATTTCCTTGCCGGAAGCGTTTGAAGCCGAAACAAAAATCCAGCTCCGCCGCTCCGACTTTGACTTTAACAACCACGTCCATAATTTGAACTACTTTGACTTTGCCTTGGAAGCGTTGCCAAACGGCGCGGTCGCAAGCCCAGAAAGCGCGGCGAGCGAGAATAGTTCGCAAGCCCAAGAAGCGGCGGCCGCCTTTAAGAACGCGCGCATAAGCTACAAGACCGCGCTAAAGGAAGGCGACGGCGCGATTGCAAAATACGCGCCGCTTGACGGAAAAAGCGTCGTGGCGATTTACTCAGGCGCGGGAGCTCTTGCCGCCGCAATCGAATTATATTAGAGCGCTTCCAGCGGCGCGGCAAACTGAACGCTGCGCTCGGTGGCCAAACCGTCAAACTTTATCGTGTAGCAAAAAGCCTTGTCATTTACAAGAACAATCGTTCCGTCGCCAAAAACCTTGTGGCGGACGCGGTCGCCCTTCTTGAACTGCGTGGCCGCGGCTTTTAGGCGGCTTTCGTCGTACTTGATGATTTTTTGCGACTGCTCCACAAGGCCCTTGTCAAGCGGCTTTTCAATGTCAAAATTTTTCATATTCTCGCCCGCGGCCTCAAACACAAAACGGCTGGGATACTTAAAGATTCCGTCGTTGGCCTTGCCTTCCGCGTCGCTAATAAAAAGCCTGTCCTTTGCGCGCGTCATGGCGACGTAAGCGATTCGCCGCTCTTCTTCCATGTCCTCGGGCGTTTGGACTTTGCGGCTGGGAAAGATCCCTTCGTTCATGCCGCATAAGAAAACGTTTTTAAATTCCATTCCCTTGGCCGCGTGAATCGTGAGCATTTTTACCGCGTCGCGCTTGTCCTCGCGGTCAAGGTCGGTAAAGAGGGCGGCGCGCTGCAAAAAATCTTCCAAGGTCGCGTCGTCGTCAAAGCCGGCCTGGTTCACCGCGCGCTTGAATTCGGCGGCGTTGTCCAGCCTGTCTTGGTCGGCCTCCAAGCGCAAAAAGGCTTCGTAGCCGCTCTTGTCCAAAATCGATTGCAAGACGCTTCCAAGCTTGCTTGTTCCCGAGCCGACCGTGTAGACAAAAGAGTTTTTGTCGTTTAAAAGCGCGCGGCTTTCTTCTATCGCGTCAACGTAGGCCTTCGCCTTTGTTCCTTTTAAAATCGGATCGTCTTGCGCAAGCAAGCCTTTTAGCGCGGCGTAG
>CADCCO010000076.1 GCA_902799965.1 uncultured Spirochaetaceae bacterium | reverse complement strand
TTCCATTATAATATTGCGCGATGGATATCTTTTTTGGCGCGTCGATTTCGCCCGGAATAGGGCGGGGAAACGCATTTGTAATTCCCGACCAAGCTCAGCGAATCATTCCTCAAACGCCTATTGCCGCGGAACAGGTGGAGTCCGAATGGCTGCGCTATGTCTACGCGCGCGATTCCGTGGCAAAGCAAATCCAGACCCAGCTTGAACAAATTCAAGGCGACAAAGAAATTTTTGAAACCTATTCTTTGATGCTGGCCGACCCCGTCTTTAACAAGGAGTTGGGCGACTATTTGACGGAACAATTGTTCAACGTCGAATTTGTGTTGAACTCAAAGATGGAAGAATACGCCCAGCGCCTGCGCGACAGCGGAAACGATTACTTGGCCGAACGGGGCCAGGACATCATCGACATTTTTGGCCGCGTCTTAAACGAGCTTCTAAACATTCATCCCTTTGATTTGGAGCAGGTGCCCGAAGGCGTTGTCTTAATCGCGCAGTCGCTTAATCCCAGCGACGCGATGGTCATTTCAAAAAAGCGCTTGGCGGGCTTGGCTCTGGTTGAAGGAGGCCTTTCCAGCCACGTCGCGATTTTGGCGCGCAGCTACGGCGTTCCCGCGGTCTTTGCCCTTCCCAAAGAAATAAAGCAAATCCACAACAGCGAGCGCATAATCCTTGACGCGGATTCCGCCGAGCTTATCGTGGACCCAGACGCGGGCACAGTCCTGGACTACCAAAAAAAAGTCGAGCAAATCGCCGAGCGCAAAAAGGCGCTTTTGCTTTTCCGCTCAAAGCCCGCGCAGACAAAAGACGGCGAGCGCTTCCATCTTTACGCCAACATCGGAACGGTTGAGGAAGCCAAAATCGCGCTGGAAGAAGGCGCGGAAGGCATCGGCCTTTTTAGAACGGAATTCCTTTTTATGAACGAATTGAATTCCATGTCGGAAGGAGCCGCGCGCGCGGTAAGCGAAGACGCGCAGTTTGAGGCCTACAAAGAAGTTTTGCAAATTATGGGCGACCGTCCCGTCACAATCCGAACGCTTGACGCTGGCGGCGACAAGTTGCTCAGGATGGTTGACGCTCCGGTTGAGAGCGAAAAAAATCCCTTGATGGGTTTGCGCGCGATTCGCATGAGCTTGCAAACGCCGCAGCTTTTTAAGACGCAGCTTCGCGCGCTTTACCGCGCCAGCGTTTACGGAAACTTAAAGATAATGTTCCCGCTGATTACAAGCCAAGAGCAAGTGGAGCAAGCCCGCACCGTGGCAAAGCAAGTCCGCGACGAGCTTTTGGAAGAAGGCGTAAAAGTGAAGGACGTTCCAATCGGCATTATGGTCGAGACCGCCGCCGCCGGAATCATCGCCGACTGTCTGGCCACGGTTTCCGACTTCTTTTCGATTGGCACAAACGACTTGGTGCAATACACTTTGGGCGTTGACCGCGAAAATATCAACGTGGCCGATTCATACGACGAATTTCATTTGGCGGTTTTGCGCTTGATAGAGAACACAATCAAGGCGGCGGGCGCGGCTGGCATACCGGTTTCGGTTTGCGGCGAGATGGCAAGCCGAATTGATTCCGCGATGATGCTGGCGGGAATGGGAATACGAAACCTTAGCATGGGTCCTTCGCAAATTTCTTTGGTGAAGGAAAAACTTTCAACAATTACTGTAAAAGAACTGGAAGCGATTTTAGATGGAAAGAAAAAATAAAGATTTTCAAGAAGAAGATTTTTCGCAAGCCCAAGAAGAGGCCGCCTCAACCGATTCCGGCTTTGACCCAAGCAAAACATATGTCAACTTGCCGCTCGTGGTTTTGGCCGGGCGGCCCAACGTCGGAAAGTCAACGCTCTTCAACCGCTTTATGAAAAAGCGAATCGCGATTGTGGACCCAACGCCCGGCGTTACCCGCGACCCGGTTGAGGCGACCGCCTTCATCGCCGGAAAGCCCGTTCACCTTATGGACACCGGCGGCTACAAGCTTACCCGCGATGTTGGCACAATGGAAGCGGTGATGGACGACTTGGTCGTTGAAAAGACAATTCAAATGATAAAAAAAGCCGACCTCATTTTGCTTTTGCTTGAGGCCGGCGAAGTCACTCCCGAAGACGAAGAATTTGTTCAGCAGTTGCGTCCTTATTGGAACAAGGTCATCGCCGCCGTAAACAAGACAGAAGGCGGCCGCAACGAAAGCGACGCGTGGAACTATATGCAGTTTGGCTTTGAGGAACTGCTTTTCATCAGCGCCGAGCACGGCGACAGAATTCCAGAGCTGTCGGAAAAAATCGTAAGCCGCTTGGATTTTTCCAACGTTCGCGAAGGGGAAGAGGAAGAGCCGCCGATTCGCGTCGCGATTTTGGGAAAGCCCAACACTGGAAAGTCGACGCTTTCCAACCGCTTGACGCACAGCGAGGCTTCAATCGTAAGCGACTACGCCGGAACGACGCGCGACGTTGTCGAGGGCACTTTCCGCTACAACGGCCGCGACTGCCTTTTGCTGGACACGGCGGGAATCAGGCGCAAAAGCAAAGTCAAAGAAAACATAGAATATTATTCGGTCAACCGCGCGATAAAAACTTTGGACAGCTGCGACGTAGTAATCCTGATGATTGACGCGCAAGAAGGCTTGGCCGAACAAGACAAAAAAATCTGCGCGCTTGCCTACGAGCGCGGCCGCCCGATAATCTTTGCCCTCAACAAATGGGACACGCAGGAAAAGGGCAGGACTCCCGCGCGCAAGGCGGAAGAAAACATCCGCATAATGTTCGGCCAAATGAACTGGGCGCCTATCGTTGAAATTTCCGCGCTGCAAGGCGACGGAATGAAAAAACTTATGGACACGGTTTTGGAGCTTTACGCGCAAGTTACGCGCAGAGTGGAGACCGCCGCGCTTAACGCCGCGCTGAAGGATTGGCTTTTCAAATATCCGCCGCCTGCGTCCAAGACGATGCATTTTAAAATCCGCTATATGACGCAAACCAGTTCCAATCCGGTGAACTTTGTCATTTTTGCTACGCGGCCGGACTCCGTTCCGCTCACGTACATCACGTTTTTAAAAAACAGAATTCGCGAAGACTTGGGCTTTGACAAAATTCCCGTTCAGCTTGAACTAAAAGCCAGCCGCCAAAAGTGGGAAGACCGGGAGCGCTGATGTACACGATTGGCCAGGTTGAAGAAATCACCGGCGTAAAGCAGCACGTTTTGCGCTATTGGGAAGAAGCGGTTCCAGGCTTCGCGCCGCAAAAAGATTTTGGCGGCCGCCGCCTATACACGCAAAAAGACTTGGAAAAAATTTTGCGGATGAAGCATTTGATTTACGAAAAAAAATTCACGATAGAAGGCGCGCGCGACCAAATCATAAGCGAGTCAGCCGTTTTTGAAAAGTCCGCCGACTTGCTTGGCGACTTGCGGGCGGCGCGGCGCGAATTGACTGAAGCGTTTTTTGCGTTAAGAAAATTCAGGTGAGGGCGGAACTATGGACAAGACCGCGGGCGCTAAAATAATCCAGCGCCTTTTTGACCCCAAACAAATTCCAGCCGACGCGCAAAAAGTTTTGCAGGACTTTGACCAAATCGCGCAATCCGCGCTGCCGGCCAACTCCAAGCAGCTTGTCGCGCTCCCAAAACAAATCCGCGAGCTTAGCCACAAAATGACCGACGAGCGCGGAGAGCGCCGCTTGGGCTATATGAACGAAAAAACTTTTTTGGCCTCTTATGTCCGCTACTTTATGTGGTGGAACCTAGTGCGCCTTACGCGCCTTTTTTCAAACCTTGACTTTGGCTTTTTGCGCGACGGCGACGTTTGCCTTGACATTGGAAGCGGCCCGCTCACTTTGCCCTGCGCGCTTTGGCTGGCCCGCCCCGACTTGCGGCAAAAAAAGCTTGTTTGGTATGTGATGGATATTTCGCAACTTGCGCTTTCTTTGGGCGAAGAAATATTTTTGTCCGTCGCGGCGGCGACTGGCGGCGAGCCTTGGAAAATCGTCCGCGTAAAAGGGCCGCTTGGAACGCCGGTAAAGCAAAAGGCGCGCTTTGTTTCTTGCGCCAATATGTTCAACGAACTTTTGCAAAGCCGCGGAGGCGAGCCGCCTGACTTTTTGGCAAAAAAATATTCGCAGGCGCTTTTTAAGTATTTGGATTTTGGAACGGAAAGCGAACGAGGCGCCAAAAACGGTGGAGGCGGCCCCGCGATTTTTTTGGCCGAGCCCGGCGTTCCAAAATCGGCGCGTTTTGTTTCTCTAATGCGCGATTCATTTATCAGGCGCGGTTTGCTTGCCGTCGCGCCTTGCCCGCACCAGCAAAGTTGCCCGATGGACGGCCGCCGCGCGGGCCAAAACGGCGCCAACGGCAAGTGGTGCAACTTTGCCTTTGAAACCGACGACGCGCCTAGAAAACTTTTGGCGCTTTCAGAAAAGGCGGGCATCCCCAAAGAGCGCGCCGTCATATCGTTTGTGTTCGCGCGCCAACAAGAATCGGTCGCAAGCCCAAGAAGCGGCGGCCTTTTGCGCGTTGCCTCCGACATAATCCGCGTGCCCGCCGCCGAACCAGGCCAAAAATCGCGAATCGGTCACTACGCTTGCTCCGAGCAAGGCCTTGTCCTGGCGCTTTCGTCAGGCGGCCGCCGCGTTTACTCTGGCGATTTGGTGGAAGTGGAAAATGCTGGCAAGCCCAAGAACAGGGCCGCGCGGGAATCGGCCGCAAGCCCAAGAAGCGGCCGCCGCGATTATGGTCTTGCCGACGCTTCTGGTTCGCGCCGCAATCCTAGTCGGGACAACAATTCCCGTCCGCCGCGCAATTCTAGTCAGTCGACCGCTCCAAGTTTGCGCGACGCCAAGACCGGCGCCTTGATTGTAGAGATTTAGCGCGCGAACTTGTAGCCGTTGCGGCCGCCGCGCTTGATTTCGTAGAGGGCGGCGTCGGCCTTTTCGATGAGGCTTTCGTTCCAGCCGTTTTTGCTGATCGCGATTCCGCAGCTAAGGGTTGTCGCGGGAATTTCAGACTGGCTTTTTTCTTCCAGCTTTTTGAAAAGCGCTTCCATTTTTGCGGAAATGACTTGCTTTGTTTTTTCCAAGTCTTCGTCGCATTTTGAAATGACCACGGCAAATTCGTCGCCGCCAAGGCGGGCCGCGTAATCCGTCGAGCGGAAGCTTGATTCCAAAATTTGCGCCACCGTCTTTAGCACTTTGTCGCCCACGGTGTGGCCGTACTTGTCGTTTATTTCTTTAAACTTGTCAACGTCAAGCATGATAAAGGCCACGCTTTCGCTTGATTCCTTAAGCGCCTTTAAAATTGACTTGAACGCGGTTCTGTTTATAAGGCCGGTCAATTCGTCGTGCTCCGCTTGCTTTCGCAAAAAGCTTTCGTTTTTAGCCGCGATGTCGAACATCTCGTTGTAAGTTTGCCGCAAAAGTTCCAGCTCCTTCGCGCGCGTCGCTTTTAGCTTTTGGTTCTTCTTGATGCTTTCGATAAAGGCGTAAAGCGAGTTCAGCACAAAGAAAATTATGATAAGGAAGAACGCCAGCGATACAAGAACAATCAAAAATATTCCGATGAGCGTTCTGTTGAATGTCGCCTTGAGGTCTTCGGCGTTTTTTCTGTTAAGGTGAGTTGTGTGTTTGAATATTTCCGCAACAGCGTTTGTCCTGTAATCGGAAATGGCCTTCTTCATCGAAAAGTATTGTTCTGAAAACAAAATGAGCCAAGCGGCCGCCATTTTTGTGTTGAAGTCCATCGCAATTTCTTCGCGCGAAAGTTCAGCCTTCTCCACTGAGGGCGGAACATTGTACGAAGGGTTTTTGTCGTAGCCCTTGGCGATTACGACAAGCTTCATCGCCTTGCACTCCAGTTCTTCAAGGGCTTTTGATTCTTTCAGCGCCATCTCAAGAAAGCGCGCTGACTCTTCCGCCGCGCCCGCGTTCCTGATTTCCTCAAGGGCTTTTTCGCGCCTTTTTGTTTCGTTTACTTCGACAAAATAATTTTCAAGATGGCTCCATTCCCCGGTGATGGCGAAGCGCCTGGACTCGTCCGTCAAATAGTCCGAAGCCTCCTGCAATTTTACCGCCGCCTGCGCCACCTTTTGAGCCTGCATAGAGTTCTTGGCGAAAAGCTGGAATTGCATCGGGACTTTCATCGCGTTTAAAATCAAAACGGCGCTCAAGGCCAGCATCAGCGCGAGAAACAAAAAACTGGTTTTTCTAATGTGGACTTTCATTTTTAATTCGCCGCTTTCTATAATAGCAAGAATTGAGCGTTTGCGCAAGAAAGGGAGATGAGATTCCGAAACAAGTTCGGAATGACATGATAGCCCCGACGGCAGTTTTAGACAAACTACTTCTCTTCCCCCAACTCCTTCCTTGCCCAAGAGCGCTTGCCGCATTCGGGGCACTTTAGCCAGCGCGTTGTGTTGATATGCGGCGCCAAAAGCGCGGCGGAATAGCTTGGAACAAACTTGCAGCCGCACTTCTTGCACTTGTAGCGGCCCGCGTCAACTTCAAGCTTGAAGGCAAAGAAAAGCGCGGTTAGCGTCAAGACAGTCGCCGCCGCGATGATGGCCGTCAAAAGCGGGCCTTCCTTAAGCGTATGGGCGGCAAGCAAAACGCTTCCGATGTAAAACGCAATTGTCGTCGCCGACAAAACGTACATATTCAAAATCATAGTCTTGTTCTTGGCCTCGTCGCGCCGCGCAAGTTCCACCAACAGGCCTTCCGTCTTTTTGTCCATTTCTTCCATTTTGATTTTCTCCCCGCTCAAAAGCTCGCCCGCGTTGATTTTTAGAATGGCGCATAGGTCCAGCATTTTGCCCGCGTCGGGCAGGCAGTTGCCGTTCTCCCACTTTGAAATCGCCCTGTCGCTTATGCCTAGTTTTTCCGCAAGGTCCGCTTGGGTCAGGTTTTGTTCTTTTCTGCAAGTCGAAATGAACTTTCCGATTTTAATCAAGTCCATAGTAGTCCTCCTGTTTGTAGGTTTAGTTTAGCGCGGGCGCGTTATTTTTTACATGAACCGTTGGTTGAGTTTTGAAAAAGCCCGCGCATTACGGTCTTGCAAGCAATCCCCGCTGCGGCCGCGCATTACGGTCTTGCAAGCAATTTTACTTGTCGTAGGGCTGGCCGATAAAGGCGGTGGTCGTGTCGAGCGATATTAATTCGCCGGAAGCCTTTTTGTATTCCAAAATCGCGTTCATGTAATTTATGAAAACCTGGCAATATGACGAAACTGCCAAAAGATATTTTTGGTCTTGCTCGATAAGGTTGTTGACAGTAATCAAGCCCGCGCGGAACCTTTGCTGCTCGTTTTCGTAAAGGGTCTTTTGCAAGTTCAAGATTTTGTCCGCGTCGTCAACCTGTGACTTGCATGTGGCAAGCTTTTGCGCGGCGTTCAAGATTTGCAGCGAAAGCGCGTTCTTGGCCTTGTTGTATTCGTTGACGCTGGAATTGTATTCCGCCTCGGCTTCTTCGACGGCGCCTTTTTTGGCGCGGTTTCCCAGCATTATGCTGACGGAAGCGGAGCCGTTAAGGTCAAGGCCTCTGACGTTCCAAAATGGAGAAAAAAGAAATTCGCCTACATTGTTTGAGTAAGTCGTTCCTGTTGTTCCAAGTCCAAGATTGAAATTCGCGTCCGGAAGCCTGTCGGCTTTTGCCATCTTCACCTTCAAAAGGCAAGATTCCGTTTTTCTTTTTAAAGCCTTTAAGTCCGGCCTGTTGTCTTCAAGGTAGGCGATAAGTTCTTGGTTTGTCTCTTTTTGCTCAGGCGGCTTGACTTTGGTAAAGTCAACCGTTTCAAAGGGGCTTTGCGGAAGTCCCACCGAGTCAAAGTCAGATACTCCAATCGATGTCATCAATTGAATTTTAGCCTGGTCAAAATCCATTCTGGCTTCTTGGAGCCGCCTGCGGTTTTCAAGTTCGTTCACTTGCATGGCAAGCAAGTCGTTCCTGCTGCGCGCGCCGCTTTGAATCAAGACTTGCATGTTCGCCGTGCGCTGCTCGCTCTTTTTTTGCAAGTCCTCCAAAAGCTCCACGTTTCTTTGCGCCATGTAGTAATTCCAAAAGTCGTTGGAAGCGTCGATGATTGTTTGCGCGATGGAGTCCAAAAGCGCGCTTTCCATCGCGTCAAGGTTTTCTTTGGCCGCCTTTATTTTCATCGCCGTCATCGAATTGGTGAACGACTTGAAAAGCGGAAGCGAAAGTTCCAAGGCAATTTGGCCCACATTGCGGCCGTCTTCCTCTTGGTATTTGGAATAGTTCTTTGTGTCAAAATTTTTTCCGTAGCTGTATTTTGGAATGTCGCGTTCGCGGCGCAGCGTGTATGAAAGCTTTGCTTCAAGGCCAAAGCTGAACAATTTTTTTGCAAAAATCGAGCCGGACGTTTGGTGCTGGAGCGTGTTGTCAGAGTAAACGCCGTAATTCGCTTTTGGCATCAAGAACGAGTATGAATAAACGTAGCGCGTGTCCCTTTGGTCAACGGGATTTTGGCTCATCGAATATTCCGCCTGCGTTCCAAGCTGAACGTCCAAGTCGCCCGTCGCCTGATGGTATTGGCCGCGCGCCGCCGCAACGGCGTATCTTTGATTTGCTAAGTCGTAATTGTTTTCAACCGCAAGGGCAATCGCGTCGTTAAGGGTGAGGCGTTTTTCTTTCGCTTCAGGAACTTGCGCCGTCTCCGACTCTTGCGCGGTCGGCAGTTCTTGCGCCGACGGAAGGCCTTGCGCTTGCTCCACTTGAGTTTGCGCCTTAATCTGTCCTGGCGGCAGGGATAGAACTTGTTCCTGAGCGGCGCAAAT
>CADCCO010000075.1 GCA_902799965.1 uncultured Spirochaetaceae bacterium | reverse complement strand
TTTTTTTTACAATGCGCTTTATGCGCTAGTCCACAAGGACTATTTCTTCCTCCAGGTCAATGCCGAACTTTTCCTTGGCGCGGGCCTTGCACAAGTCAACAAGCGCGCGGACGTCGGCCGAGGAGGCGCCGCCTGCGTTGATGATTATGTTTCCGTGGAAGGGCGCGATTTGGGCGCCCCCGCGCCTCTCTCCCTTTAGGCCAAGTTCGTCGATTATTTTTCCTGTCGGGCGGCCAAAGGCGCGGTTGTTCTTAAAGACGCTTCCGGCGCAGGGGGCCTTGTAGTGCCCCTTGTTTTTTCGCTCCTGAATGAAGGCGGCGGCTTTTTGGGCTATCGAGGCCTTGTCGCCTTTTTGGACGATAAATTCCGCGCTTAGAACGACGCGGCCAGTTCCTGTAAAGGGGGATTTTTTGTAGGCCCAGTCCGACGGGGAAAAGACGGCGCTTTTTACGCGGAAAGCTCCCGCGCTGGCCGCGTCGCCGTCTTGGGCTTGCGCGTTGTCCGTCCATTCAAGCCAAGTGATTTTGGCGGCGATCTCCGACATTTCGCGGTCAAAGCAGCGGGCGTTCATGTAGACCGCGCCGCCGACGGTTCCCGGAAGGCCCGCGAATTCTTCCAGGCCGGACAAGCCTTCTCGCTCGGCGAAGGAAACCAGGCTTGCCATGCTGGCTCCAGCCCCGGCGCGGACGATGACGGTCGGTTTAAGGATTCCCGCGTCAAGCGCGGGAATGACACTGTTGCGCGCGGGAATGACACTGTTGCGCCCGACAATGACACTGTTGCGCCCGACAATGACAGGGGCGGCTTCTTGGGCTTGCGAAACGGTGTCATTGCCCGACTTGATCGGGCAATCTTTTGTGACATCTATTCCAGCCAGCTTCTTTGTGGAAACAACGATTCCGTCAAAACCAGAGTCGCTAAAAAGGACGTTTGTTCCGCCTCCAAGGACAAAATACGGAATTTTTGCGTTCCTGATTTCCGTAAGGGCGAAGGCCAGCGATTCCTCGTCGCCCGGCTCGGCCAAGAGCGCGGCTTTTCCGCCGATTTTAAACGACGAGCGGGCGGAAAGCTCTTCCTCAAAAAAAAGGCCGATTTTTTTTGACTTGAATTTTTCGGCGATTTGTTCTATACTGTTCATTCAATTTATTATATTCCAAATAATGGCGTTTGGCAAGGCAGGGATTTATGGCGCTAAAATTGTTCAACACGATGGGAAAGAAATTGCAGGAATTTGTTCCTTTGCAGGAAGGCTTTTGCGGCTTTTACGGCTGCGGCCCCACGGTCTACAACTACGCCCACATCGGAAATTTGCGCGCCTACGTCTTTTTGGACACGCTTGACAGAACGCTTACGTTCCTCGGCTACAAAAAAAAGCACGTGATGAACATCACCGACATCGGCCACTTGACCGGCGACGCGGACGACGGCGAGGACAAAATGCTCAAGACCGCAAAAGAGCGCCAGCAGTCGGTTTTGGACATCGCAAAATTTTACACGGACGCTTTTTTCAACGACATCGACAGGCTGAACATTCTCCGCCCCGACGTGGTTTGCAAGGCCACCGACCACGTGCCGGAAATGATCGAATTGATAAAAAAAATCGAGGAAAACGGCCACACTTACATGGCCGGCGGAAACCTTTACTACGATGTTTCTACATACCCCGACTACGGAAAGCTTGCCAACCTCAACCTTGACGACTTGCAGGCCGGCGCCGGAAAGCGAAAGGTCGTCGTCGTGGACCAAAACAAGCGGAACCCGCAGGACTTTGTCCTATGGTTCACCAAGAGCAAATTTGAGGAGCAGGCGCTTGTTTGGGATTCCCCTTGGGGCAAGGGCTACCCGGGCTGGCACATCGAGTGCTCGGCGATGAGCATGAAGTATCTTGGAAAGCATTTTGACATTCACACGGGCGGAATAGACCATGTTCCCGTGCACCATACAAACGAAATCGCGCAGTCGGAAGGCTCCTTTAGCGCCGAAGACCGCGCGCAAGGCCCTTGGGTCAACTACTGGCTCCACAACGCCTTTTTGGTGATTGAAGGCGCCACAAAGATGAGCAAGTCGAGCGGAAACTTCTTGACCTTGCAGTCGCTTGTGGACAAGGGCTACGACCCGCTTGACTACCGCTACTTCTTGCTTGGCGCGCACTACAGAAGCCCGGCCAACTTTAGCTGGAATTCGATGGATTCGGCCAAAAATTCCCGCGCGTCGCTGGTTAAGAGGGCGGCCAAAGTCGTCCAAGCCGCCGGAGGGGCGGAAGTCGCGGAAAAATCCGGCGTTTCGGCAGAATTTACTGGCAAAACGGCGGAATATTTGCAGAAATTCACCGCGGCGATGGAAAACGATTTGGGAACCCCCGCCGCCTTGGGCGTTTTGCAGACGGCCATAAAGGACGAAAGCGTTCCGGCCGAGCAAACTTTGGCCCTTATGGCCAAGATGGACAGCGTTTTGGGCTTAAAATTGGTCGAATCGGCCAAGGAGAGCCTAAAAAACGCCCCTGCGGCTCAAATTTCTAGCGGCGGCGGGCACGAAGGCGACCCCGAGGCGGCCGAAATCGACGCTTTGGTGGCCGAGCGAACGGCGGCCAAAAAAGCCAAGGACTTTGCCAAGGCCGACAAAATCCGCGACGAGCTTTCCGCGCGCGGAATCGTGATTGTCGATACGCCCTCCGGCGTCGTTTGGAAAAGAAACTAAAAGATTGCCGGGTCAAGCCCGGCAATGACAGCGCCTGTCATGTTCGGGCTTGACCCGGACATCCTTTGGCGAAAAGATTGTCGGGTCAAGCCCGACAATGACAATTTTTTTTGTAACGAAAAGGCTGTTTGATGGTTAATGATGTGAGCGAAAGTCAGATTCAAGGGCCGGCGCTGAACGCCGCCAATGAGGCTGACTTTAAAAAGATATACGACGCGACTTTTTCCCTGCTCTTTAAGGTGTCGTTCCGAATTGTGAACGACGAAGAGGCGGCGGAGGACTTGGTTCACGATTCGTACATCAAGGCCAACGAAAAGGCTATGCAGTTCCCCACGATGAACGACGCCACTTTTTGGCTGATCCGCGTGGTCAAGAACGCCTCGCTCAACTACGTAAAGCGCAAGGGCCGCGAAAAAAAAGCATTGCAGCGGGAATTCTACGAAGACCGCAGGCAAGTGACCAGCGGCGAAACGGACGCTTTGCGCGCCGAAACGGTGGAGAAAGCCAAGGAAGCCTTGCAAAAGCTTCCGCCAAACCTTAAGGAAGTCCTTGTCCTGCGCGAATACGCGGACATGAACTACAAGGAAATAGGCAAGGCTTTGGGCATAACGGAAGGAAACGTAAAGGTTCGCGTCTTTAGGGCGCGCGAGCAGCTTGCGAAGCTTATAGGAGAAGATGATGTTTCATTGTCCTGAAAAAGACATTCACTCGCTTTATCTTGACGGCGAATTGCCCAAAAATTTCATAAAAGACTACGAGGCGCACATCGCCTCTTGCGAAAAATGCGCGCAAAAATTGGCGCGGTTAAAGGCGGTTCGCGCGGCCTTTTTGTCGGACTCGCGCTCTATCGAAGTCGGCGACGAATTCAAGGCCGCCAGCTTTGAGCGCTTGCAGAGCCGCCTGCGCTTTTCAAAGGCTGTCAAGGCTTCAGAGCCAAACAAGAACATTGTCCGCATCGCGAATTTTGTTCCGCTTGCCGCGGCTGCCGCCGCAGTCTTTGCGCTTGTCCTTCCGGCAAGAATGAACAACGCTCAGGCCTCGCATGGCGTTGACGAAAGCGTTTTGGCCGTGTCCAGCATAAAGGAAAAGAAGCCGCTGGCCGACAGCGACATTATCGTCAACGGCGGAATCCACAGCGTTTCCTTTGACAAAAAGTCGGAGCCTTCGCTTGCGATTAAGGCCAGCGACTTTGAAAGCCTAAAGAGCGAAAGCGAGGCCGCCGAAGACGGAATGACCATCAGCGTGACCAAGCTTTCAAACATGAATTCAATTTCCGCATCAAACGTGTCTAACGTCGCGGGCGCCCGCCTTGACGTTTGGGACATTCTAAAGTGAACCGGCTGACCTACACGCTTAGAAAGCGGCCGTTTGCCCGATTCTTAGCCTTGGCGCTCTTTTTGGCCGCCGGGCTTTTTTTGCTTTTGCTTTCAACCCGTTCAGTTTTAAGAAAGCCTGTATTAAAGGAAATCGCGCCAAGCGTTGGCGCTCCCGGAGACGTTCTTATTTTGCGGGGCGAAAACTTTGGAAGCGCGCGCGGCTCCAGCTACGTTGAGCTTTGCGGAAACCGCTTGACCGAAAGCGGCTACGTTTCCTGGGACGACGACTTGATAAAGGTGATTGTTCCGGGCAACACCGAAGACGGCTTGGTTTACGTCGCCACGCGCGCGGGCCTTTCCAACCCTGAATTTTTCGCCAACGAGCTGGCCATACCGGTTGAGATGCCGGAAAACCCTATGTCGGTCGCTCCAATCATTTCGGAGCTGTCGGTCCAAGAAGCCGCGCCGGGCCAAGTCATTTCGATTTCCGGAAGGAATTTCGGCGCGAGCAGGGGAGAGTCCAACGTTTACTTTACCGCGCGGCGCGACGGTTCCGGCGAGGAAAACATTCCCGACATCGCGGGCATGGAGTCCGAGCGGCCGAAGTATTCGGGCTTCGCAAGCCCCAACGAGGCCGACTTTGACTTTGAGTATTGGAGCGAAAACGAAATCCGTGTGCGCGTTCCCGACGGCGCGGAGACCGGCTCTGTCTTTGTGGCCACAAACGAAGGCCGCTCCGCGCTGCAGCCCTTTGCGGTAAAAAGCCGCGTCGGACAAAAGAGCGTGGCCAGCCGCCACACTTACTTGATTCAAGTGGGCGCGGACTTTTACAACATTAAGGGCGTGAACGACGCGGCTGTGACGATACACGTGCCGCGCCCGCTGACCTTTGCCTTGCAGCCGGAGGTCGTGATGACCGAAAGCGTCCCGGAGCCGACGCTTGTGGATTACCGAGGCTCTTCGATTTTCCAAATAACTCCGGCTGACAAAACCAGCGCCAAAAACCAAACCGGCGCGCGGCAAAATTACGTGGTCTCTTCTTGCGGCGTTGAGTGCGACATCAACAAGGATTACGCCGCGCCGTTCAAGGAAAAGAGCCGCCTTTTGTACAAGACCTTCACCCGCGCCGACGAAATCGTTCCCGCCGCCGGCAAGGAAGTTTTGGAGCTGCTTCCAAAAATAATTTTCCAAGTCAAGAATCCTTACAGGCAGGCGGAACTGATATTCGATTATTTTTGCGCCAACTACAAGGTTTTGCCAAAAGCGCGCGCGGCGGAAGCCGACCCCTTGGACTTGATAAGCAAAAGGCGCGGCGACGCTTACGACTTTGCCGTTTTGTACGCGGCGCTTTTGCGCGCGGCGGGAGTTCCCTGCCGGGTCTTGAGCGGAATTTTAATCGACGCGGACAAGCAGACGCGGAACCACTGGTGGAACGAATTTTATTTGGAGAACTTCGGCTGGGTTCCCGTTGACGCGGCGCTTGGAGCCGGAATGGAATTCAAGGCTTTCCAAAGCGAGCGAAATTCCGGCAAGTATTATTTTGGAAACATAGACGCGCAGCGCGTGGCCTTTTCGCTTTCGTACAAGGCGATCAAGCCGTCGCTGCTTAGCAACAAGACCGTCAAAATGCCGCGCTCCTTTGCGATGCAGTCCATTTGGGAAGAAGCCGGCCCCGACGTTGAAAGTTACAGCTCGTACTGGATTGTTCCGGCTGTTCTAGGAATTTACTAGCGGCGCGATAATTGGAGGAAAATATGACTACAAAAGTTTTGTCTGTGGGCGGATCGATGATAGCGCCCGACAAGCCTGACACTGAATTTTTGGCGGCCTTCGTCAAGATGGCCAAGGAATGGCTGGCCGCCGACAATGGCCGCCGCTTGATTTTGGTTGCCGGCGGCGGAGCCCCCGCCCGCGTTTACCAGAACGCCTACAAGGACGTTTGCGCTTCCCTTGCCGCGACCCCCGACAACGAGGCCGCCGACTGGATTGGCGTAATGGCAACAAGAATCAACGCGCAGCTTCTAAAGGCTTCCTTTGGCGGCCTTTGCCAAAACGACGTCGTCACAAACCCGACCGCCCAAATCGATTTTAAGGGCCAAGTCCTTGTGGCCAGCGGCTGGAAGCCCGGCTTTTCAAGCGACAACGACGCGGTTCTTCTTGCCGAAAAATTCGGCGCGGACACGGTGGTCAACCTTAGCAACATCGAAAAAGTCTACACGGACGACCCGCGAAAAAATCCCGACGCAAAGCCGCTTGACGAAATTTCTTGGGCGGACTTTAGAAAGATGGTCGGCGACGAATGGGTTCCCGGAAAGAACGTTCCATTTGACCCGGTGGCCAGCAAAAAGGCGCAGGAAATCGGCTTGACTGTAATTTGCTCCGCCGGAAAGAACATCGAGAACACGCGAAAAATCCTGGACGGCGCCTCCTACGTCGGCACTACAATTTCGGGGCGATAAAAAAATTAAGTTTTTTCTAAATTTCGCGCTATTTTTTTAAAAAAATGTCTATCTTATAGGCATGGAAAAAGCGAAATTAGATTTGCGCGAACGAGTCTTCGCGCGGGGGCTTTCTTATCCCAGCGACTCGGAATTGATTATGCTGATTCTGGGGAGCGGGACTAAGAATTTGCCCGTTGAGGAAATGGCCTACAAGATGGCCGCCGCGATTGACGTTTCGGGGCGCGAAAACATTGTGGACAATTTTTTGCGCATACCCGGCGTTGGGCTGGGAAAGGCGCTGGCGGTGGCCGCGGCGCTGGAATTTGGCAGGCGCAAGGCCGAACATTTGAACGCCGTCGTTCAAAAGCCCTTGGACTTGCTGCCCTTCATTCAGCAGTACGCCTACAAAAGCTCCGAGCATTTTATCGCGGTGTCGCTTTCCGGCGCGCACGAAATTTTAAGCCAAAAAGTCGTGGCCGTCGGGAACAGCAACAGCGCCATCGTGAACCCGCGCGAAGTTTTTTTTGAGGCGGCGCAGACGCGGGCCAGCGCCGTGATTTTGGCGCACAACCATCCTTCCGGCTCGTCCGCGCCAAGCCAGGCGGACATTGAAACGACAAACCGCCTTTGCGCCGCCGCCGACATTCTGGGCATAACGGTGCTTGACCACATCATCATTAGCCGGAACGATTACTTTAGCTTTAAGGAGCGCGGGCTGTTGAAAGAAAGCGCGTGATTTTGTAAAATGGAATTTATGAAAGAGAGCGGAACAAAAAACGTAATGGTTTTTCTTTGCGCGTTTTTTTTATTTTGCGCGCCGGGGTTCGCGCAGGAATTTTTTTTGCCTGAACGCTTTGAAGAAATTTCCGCCGGAACGACAGCCGCGACCTTTAAGACCAGCAAGCCGAAGGCCGCCCTTTACATCAACGGAAACTATCATGGCTTGACCCCCTTAAAGGCGGCGGGCTTGTTGCCGGGCAGTTACGGCGTTCAGATTAAAAAAGAAGGATTCAAGACAGTGACAATCGCCATTCAAGTGCGCGACGGAATTTCCGACTTTTACTACATTGAGCTGGAAGCGGAAGACGACGCTTTGCAAGGCCAAAACGCGCCCGCCGCCTCGACCGATTTTGGTTCAACCTTCAATCAAACGCAAAGCCAAGAAGCGCCGGAACTTTGACGTAGTTCTTGTAGGACAAGACGCTCTTTCCGTTCACGCAAAATTGGGTGGACGAGCCGCCGTCAAATTGCATGGCGTTCTGGCAGCCCAGCGCCAAAAAAAAGTCCGCGCATTCCATATAAGTGAGTCCTGAGCTTTTGGACGGGTTTTCGCCTTCGACCGCGATTACGTAAAGCGTTTGCCCGGCCGCGTCCAAGCCCGCCGCCGTCCGCGAGTCGCGCAGCTCCTTGAACATAATCTTTTTTTTGTCCTTTAGTATTTGCCAAAAGCCGCCGGCGGCGAAACGCGCCTTTTCCAAGCCTTTGTCTTTTTGCGAAGAAAAAATTTCGGCCCGCCTTGAGCGCGCGTCCGCGCCTTCTTCAAAGCCAAAAAAGCCCAGCGCGCAATAGCCTGTCAGGGCCTTGGAATAAAGCTCGCCGTCGTTCACGCAAAGGCCTGCGGTTGAATGTTTTTTGTCGGCGCCGTTTTCGCGGACGTAAAAGGGCGTTGTGTTGAAGGCCAGGACGCAGGAATTTTTTTTGCAAAAATCTTCGACGTAAAAAACGTCGCTTGAAAGGGGCTTTTGCGGAAGCATTCTTATCGCAAGGCCGGGAGCGGTCAAGTCGACTTTGGCGCAGTGAACCACTAAATTTTTTTCGCGGTATTGGGCAAGCTGAACGGCGGGGCAGCCTTCAAGATCCTGCCATTCGACTTTTGCGGAAGACAAATCCAAGGCGCGGCCGTTTGGCAAGGCCGATGATTGGCTTGCGAAGAGGAAGAATAAAAACAAGAGCGCGGAAAAATAGCGCGCGGCCCGCTTTGGCAAAGTCATATTTTATTTTCGGAATTTTTGGGCGGGATTGTTAGCGGAAAGGGCGAACAAAAAAAAGGACCGCCCTTTGTATTGTCATGCTGAACTTGTTTGGGCAGTCCTTTTCAGATTAGTAAGACGCGCGGCTGTCGTGCGGCTTGCGGTTCTTTTTCATAAGCTTGCGAGCCAGCGTCTTGTTCTTGCGGTTCAAAATTGTTGAAGGCTTTTCGTAGTATTCGCGCTTTTTCCATTCGCGGATGATGCCTTCTTTTTCGACCATTCTCTTGAAGCGTTTGATCGCTTTTTCAAGATTCTCTGAATCTTCAACTAAAATTGTTGCCATTGTTTTCACCTCCTTTTTGCGGAGTTCCGTCAAGTCCGAACATTATGACAGAACGCGCGTTTTATGTCAAGCGCCGCGCGAAGTTCAAGCGGAATGGAATCCGAACGGCTTGCGAACGATGAACTTATAGGGCAAAGAGATTAGCTTAACGTTCATAAGTTCGCGCCGTCCGGCCTTCCCGCTACGCGTTTTTTAATTGGTTGTAATGCGCTTGGACTTTGCGCTAGCCAATAGGGTGGGGAAGTAAAAAACGCGCGAAGGAGGCGGGCGGTTGGCGGAAACACTCAATTTGCCCCTGCCGCGATAGCGGCAGGCGTAAATAGTTTCAAGGGGCAAATTGTGTGTAGCGACGATATCTAGCGGTTCCGTCGACCGACCGCCGACTGGGAGCGTTTTGTTTTTTGTGGACAAAAGATGTTGGTTGTGCTACAATATATAGTAATTACAATGGTGTTTTTGCGTTTAAACGGAGAGGCTGAATGAAAAAATCCGCGACGGTTTTCGCCGCGCTCTTTGCTCTGGCGCTTTCATTTTCTTTTTTCTCTTGCTCAAATTTTTCGGGCGAATCTTCGTCCGCGCTCGCGCTTTTCTTGACGGGCGGGCAGGGCGGCGCTTCCTCTCAAACAGTTTTAGGCGACAAGTCCACAATCATTTTTACGGGAACGCTTGGCGCGTCAGGCGCGATGCCGAGCGAGATTCTGAAACAAGTTCAGGCTGACGCGAACGGCGTTCAGAATGGCGTGGGCGTGGCAAAATCGGCCAAGCCGGTGACCAGCGGAACGAATTTTGTAAACTTCGCCCGCGCGGAGGCTAGGGACGAAGGCGGCGCCGTAATCGACACCTCGACCGGAACTTTTGGAACAGGCGCGGCCGCAAACAAATTTGAAATTCCCCTTGCCGCCGGAAAGACTTGGAAAATTTATTGCGGCGTTAAGGACACAAAAGGCACGCCCGACGACGAAAGCGACGACATTGAAGTTTACGTGGACTTCTTTGAAAAAGACGTTACGCTGGACGACCCAACGCTGACCCATATGTTCTACCCCAAGCCGCTGACGACGGGAAGCGGAACGATGGCGCTTGAAATAACGCTGGCGGGCAACGTGGTTGACTTGCAGGCGGCCTGGCTTGACGACGAGCTTGCGGCGGCCTGCCCGATAACG
>CADCCO010000074.1 GCA_902799965.1 uncultured Spirochaetaceae bacterium | reverse complement strand
CAAGAGAAAAGCGCGTTTTTTTTAAAAAATTTTTGCTTTTTTTTGATTGCGGCGCGACGCTTTTGTTCGCGCCGCAAAAGGAACGAGTCAAGGCCTTGATTGCCAGCGCTCGCAAGAGCGCAGTTGAATAAACTTCAACTAGCAAAACGACACGTAGCGAAGCGCGCCTTGATTGCCAGCCCGCGTGAGCGGGCAGTTGAATCGCTTCCTAATGCAAAATTAGCGAAGCGACATACCGTTCCTAAAAAAATTCTTTTTTTTGGCGGCGTTTCGCGCGAGCGGGCAACGAGCCGCGCCCGGCTGGAGCCGCGCCGAGCGAAGCGAGGCGTCGCGGAGCGATGGAGCGGAAGCGCAACGGCGGAACGGCGGGTGGACCGTCCGCGACGGCGCCGATAGGAAAGAAGGCCGGAGCCGCCGAACGGTTCGCGCAAAAATAAAAAAACGCCTCGCTAGGGAGGCGTTCGTTCAAGAAAAAACTGCCGATTGGCTTAGCCCAAGAAAACTTGGCCCTGGCCGTCGATGGCAAGAATTGACTTGCATTCGGAGCAGCGGAAACGGCCGGCGCGGGTGGCCTTGAGCTTTCGCTGGCAAACAGGGCAAGAAAAAACTTTGGGGAAAAGGGAATTTGTCTGGGACGAGCCGCTTTTGAAAAACGACACGGCTTCTTCCGTTGAATTCTTGATGTTGAAAAATTGAGAGAAACCGAGCAGCTGGAAAACTTCAAAAACTTTGGGCTGGATTTCCAAAAGAACGATGTCGCCGCCCTTTGGCTTGACCAATTTTAGGAAGGCGGTAAAAGAGCCGATGCCGGTTGAAGAAACGTAATTCAGCGCCGAGCAGTTGAAAATCAAATTCACAAAGCCGGCTTCAACGACCTTGTTGATTTTCTTCTGAAAAAAGCTTGAGTTGTATGTGTCCACATAACCGTTCAAAATGATTGAAACGCAGTTGGGCACGTCTTCAATCTTTGACAGAGTGATTTTCAGGCTGTCGTCTTTTTCGTCGTTAAAACCTGGAACTAGAGTGTTATTGTTTACCATACGGTCTCCATCAGCATTATTCTGACATTTTACCAAAAAACCCTAAAAATGTCAAATTTTTATTGAAAAAGTTTTATAAATTTTTATCGGCCTTTTTTGGGCGAATTTTTAGCCGTGTTGAATCATTTTTCGCTTTTTTCTATAATAAAAGAATGAATTTGAGCAAAGTCGCGGTCGTCCTTTGCAGGCCGGAGGAAAGCCGGAACATCGGAGCGGCTTGCCGGGCGATGGCAAACAACGGGATTTCCATTTTGAGAATTGTGGGACGGCGCGAAGATTTTGACGACGAGGCCGTCCGCAGGCTGGCCATTCACGCGGCGGGCATTTGGGAGCGGGCTGAATTTTTTGACACGATTCAAGCGGCCGCGGCGGACTGCGCCATAAGCGCGGCGACCACAAGACGGCGTGGAAAAAAGCGCAAGGGAAAGCTTTTTTTGCCGGAAGAATTCTGCGATTTCATCAAGGACACGGACGCAAAAGTCGCCGTGGTTTTTGGGAACGAACGGACCGGCCTTACCGACGAAGAAGTCGATTCTTGTTCCGTGGCCGTGACGATTCCTTCCGACGAGGGCTTTATGTCGCTGAACTTGTCGCACGCCGTGCAAATTCTTTGCTACCATTTGTTCCGCGCGCAAAGGCCCGACTTTAAGGGCTACGAAAAAATCGACTTGGCGCGACTGGACAAAACCGTTCGCGTGTTGGCCGATGATTTGCAGGAAATAGGTTTTTTCAAAATCGCCGGCCGGCCTGAGATGGAGAATTTTTGGCGCGGAATTTTTTCGCGCGCGGCGCTGTCTGAAGGCGAGGCTCAATACATAGAAAAAATTTTCGACAAAACGGCGGGGCTTGCCCGCAGAAACCGCGCGGAATAGCGCGGCTTGCAAAAAAGGACGCGGCGGGCAAACGCATAAAGCGCGGCCCGCCGCCGCCTTTGGTCAAAAGCTTATCGCGTCTTCGTCAATCACGCCGGTGTCGCGCGAAAGAATCGCCGCGCGCCGCAAGCACGCCTTGAACTGGCGAAAGTTTCCGGGCCACTGGCATTCAGCCATTTTTTGCACCGCTTCCTTTGTTATCGAATAAGAGCGAGCCGACTTTTTTTGAATTTCATTCAATTCGTTTTGAACCAACAAGGGAAAGTCGGCGCAACGTTCGCGCAAGGCCGGCACTTCTATCGGAAAGTCAACGATGCGCCAATAAAGGTCTTCGCGGAAAAGGCGCTTGCGAACCATTTGCCGCAAATCTGCGTTGGTGGCGAAAATAAGGCGCGCGTCGCTCCTAAATTCTTCGTCGGAGCCGACCGGGCGGAAAAGGCCGGTTTCGATTACGCGCAAGAGTTTTGCCTGGCAGTCCAAGGAAAGCTCCGCGATTTCGTCCATAAAAAGAGTTCCTTTGTCGGCCTTTTTAAAAAGCCCTTCACGCTCGCGCGCGTCGGTAAAAGCGCCGCGCACGTTCCCGAACAGGTTGCTTTCAAACAGTTCCTTGTTGCCGTTGGCCATGTTGGCGATTACAAACGGCTTGTTTTTTCGCGAAGAAAGTTCGTGCGCGATTTGGGCCGCCAAAGTCTTTCCGGTTCCGCTTTCGCCAAAAAATATGAGCGGCGTGTCGGTGTCGGCGACCATTAAGATTTTTCGCTTTATTTCATTGAGTTTTTCGCAAGAGCCGATGAGCCGCGAAAATTGCGGAACCATTTTAAATTCGTCTGTTTTCGCTTTTTGGGCGGGAGGCTTTTGGCGGCGCGTTATGGGCAAGGAATCGTTCAGGCCTTTGTTAAAAAACAGAAAGAAAGTTTTTTTGGTGAACGGGTACGGAACTGTCTTGGCGTTGTCGGACAAGTTGCTGTAGTAATTCGAAATCTCCGATTCGTAAGTGAGAACGAAAATCCTTCCCTTAAAAAAAGCGCAGATGTCGCTCCAGCGGCCAAGCGCTTTTTCGCTCATGGCTGTAGCGGTGTCAAAGAAAACATAGTCAAAGTCGTCTGGATTCTTTAACAGCGACGCGACTTGGGAGTCCGAGAAAAAATTCATTTTGAATTCTTCTTCGAACACGCACTCGAAAAAGCGCAAGACGCCGCAGTCGGACGCGACTACAGCGATTGAGACGTTGATAACTTTTGGAAACATAAAGTTACTTTTTCAAAATCTTTCGCCAAACCAATAATATTTTAAAGTATAAATACGGAAAAAGCAAGAAAATTTTTAACGGGTTTCGTAAAATTTCGCTCCAAATTTCATGGCCCGCGTTGAATGTCGTTTCTTTTACGCGATGAACCTGGTCGCTGAAAATTCCAATCGCGTCGCGGTAATAAATGAAGACGCTGGAAGAAAAACGGTTCCGCCGCGCGTATGGCCAGCAGTCTTTTTCTTTTATGCCTTCGCTAAGCAAAACCAACGAAGGAGACGCTTTGTATATGGCTTGAATGATGTCGTCCTCCTGCGTCTTTGGATAGTAGCCGACGTAACGGCCAACCACATGAAGGTTGGGAAAAGTTTTGTTCACGTTGGCAACGGCTTTTTGCAAAGACTTTTTCTTTCCGCCCAAAACGTAAAAGCTTCTGTAATGAGAATCCAAAATCGTAAGAATGTCTATCAGCGCGGTAAAGGGGTTGTAACGGACGGGAACGTCAAGTTTTAGGAAAGCGGCAGCCTTTAAAATGCTTTTTGAAATGGGAAGGACAAGGTCGGCGTTCTTGACGCACTCGGCAAAGGCGTTCTTTCCGCGCGCTTTTAAAAGCCCCCAGACAGAAAGAAAAACTATTTGCTTTGTGCCGGGCTTTGCGAGCAATTCCAAAATCTCGTTTTCCAAATTCTCAGGACGGCAAACGTCAACGCCAACCCCCGCAATGTCAATTCTTTCGATAGCCATTTTAGTCCTCCTATAATACGACTGTCCGCGCGAGTTTGGTCGCCGCTAGTCCTCCCTAATTGTCCAGCGCGCTTTGGATTGCCGCCGCCGCGTAAAGCGAAGCGGTTTCGCAGCGCAATATGTTTGTGTTAAAGTGAACGCCCTTAAAGCCGCGCGCCAAAAGCAATTCAGTTTCCGCAGGGCTTATCCCGCCTTCGCAACCAACCGCGTAAACGCAAGCGGCGGCGGCATCTTGGGCTTGCGAGCAATCTTGTTTCTGGCCAGAAAGGGCGGCGGAAAGCGGAACAGTCTTGTCAGTCCGTTCGTACAAGAAAATCTTGGCTACGACAGACGCGTTTGCAAGACCGGAACTGCCGCCCGCGTTTTGGGCTTGCGACAAAATTTCTTCTACCAAGTCCAGCGCGGCGGAAAGTTTTTGCGGCGGATAAATTTTCGTTTCCACCTGCGAGCCGCTTTGCTGGCGCGCCTCGCGGATTATCTTTTCAAAGCGGTCGGATTTTATCAAAGCCTTTTCAAAGCCGGCCTGCGTGTATTCTCCGATGACGGGAACAATCGCCGCAACGCCGCATTCGGTCGCTTGGCGGACAATCAATTCCATTTTTTGCGGCTTTGGAATGAACTGCAAAAGAGCGAGGCGGGTCCGCAAAGCGGCGGAGTTTTGGGCTTGCGGGCAATCTTGTCCGTCGCGGCTTTGGCCTTGCGAATCGCAAATTTGCAGCTCAATTATTTTCGCGCCGTCGTCAACCTTGCAAACAGTCGCGTCTTGCAAAACGCCGCCAGGAAGCGAAAGACTCAGCATGTCGCCAGAGGCCATGCGCAAAACTTTTCTAAGGTAATGAAAATCCTTTCCCGTGATTTCCAAGAGTCCTTTAGAATTTGGCGCGGCGGCTGAAACAAATTGTCTCATTCTTGCTTGGCTTTGTCGCCGTCTTGGGCGGCTTTGGCTTCAGCCTCTTCCTGCAACTCTTTGAGCGTCTTTGTGTTCTTAACCAAATCCTTGAAATTGCCTTGGTCAAGAATTTTCATCGCCTCGATGAGCTGCGTGTCAAAATCCAAGTCGTAAAGGCGCGGCTCTTTTGTTCTGCCAACTTCGATGCGAACCAAACGGCGAAGCAGGCGCAAGTCCAAGTCGTAAGTTTTTTGCAGAACTTTCGCGTAAGAAGCGATGTCGTCCTCGTTCATGCCCGGATGGTCTTCAACATATTTTCTAATCGTTTCGTCTTCGCTCAATTTGACGAAAGCCTTTGTCTGCTCGTCGGTGTATTCGGGGCTGAGCGCGATTTCCTTGTCCGGCGGAATTCCGATTTTGTCGATGTTGGTGTCGCTGGGTGTGTAGTAGCGCGCCATCGTGACTTTGATTCCGTCGTCATGCTTTAACGTCATGACTTGCTGAACGCTTCCCTTGCCGTAACTGCGCTCGCCAACCAAGTAGGCCAAGTGGTTGTCCTTAAGCGCGCCGCTCAAAATCTCAGACGCGCTCGCCGAGCCCTTGTTTATCAAAACGACAATCGGCATGCCGCGGATAATCGTGTTGTCGGCGCTGGCGTTGATGGAGCGCGTCTCGTAGGCCAAACGGCTCTTTGTGCTTACAATCGGGCCGTCATCGATGAAGAAGTCTCCGATTTTTGCGGCGCTGTCCAAAAGTCCGCCGGGATTGTTGCGCAAGTCGATTATGAGGCCCGCGCATTTTTTCTCTTTAAATGAATCAATCGCTTCGTGAACGCGGGGAACAGTGTCAGGCGTGAACTGAATCAACTTCATGTAGCCGTAAAGATTTTTCTTGGATTGAACCGTTCCGAATTCGACAGTGGGAACTTCAATTAAATCGCGAATTAACGTTCTTTTAAATGTGACGCTCTTTCCGCGGAGAACGGTGACTTCAACTCCCTCGCCTTTGGGACCGCGCAATTTTGAAAGAACTGTTTCCATTGACATTTCGGGCGTAGGCTCGCCGTTGATTTCTATCAGTTTGTCGCCGGCTTGAATTCCCGCCTTGTAGCCCGGCGTTCCTTCTATCGGAGAAATTACGTCGACATACGCAGGGTTGTCGGCGCTTGATTCGTTGCGCTTGGAAATGGAAAGGCCGACGCCGTAAAAAGCGCCCTCGGTCGTGTCGTTGAGGCTCCGCATGTCCTTTGAGTCAAGGTAGACGGTGTAGGGGTCGTTAAGCGACTTCATCATTCCGTCGAGCGCGCCCTTGTACAAAACTTCGGGATCGACTTCTTCAACAAAACGGCTCTGCAGCGTGTAGAAAATTTGCGCGATGGTTCTGACATATTCGTTCGCGTCCGCCTGCGAATCTTTTTTTTGCCCGCCTTCGGCGAAGCACTTTGAAACAAAAAAGCCCGAAACAAAAAAGCACGCCGCAAAAGCGGTCGCCCGAAAAAATCTTAACTTGGATGAATGCAAATTCATAATGGGATATTTTAATCCAAAAGCGCGCGAAATTCAAGAGTTTGCAAGCAAGCCAAAACGCTCCCAGTCGGCTGGCGGTCAGCGGAACCGCTAGATATCGTCGCTACACACAATTTGCCCCTTGAAACTATTTACGTCTGCCGCTTGCGCGGCAGGGGCAAAATGAGTGTTTCCGCTAACCGCCCGCCTCCTTCGCGCGTTTTTAGATCCTTACATAACAATTTCTTCGGTTTCTTTACTATTTTTCCTTTTTGTAATATAATAGAAAAATGCAAATAATTCCTGTTGCCAGCGGAAAGGGCGGCGTTGGAAAAAGCCTTTTGTCCGCAAACTTGGCCATAGCGCTTGGCCAAGCCGGAAAAAAAGTTGTTTTGGCCGACCTTGACTTGGGCGCGTCGAACCTTCACCTTGTATTGGGCCAGCCTTCGCCAAAACACGGCTTGGGCACTTGGCTTTTGGGAAACGGAAATTTCGCCGACATCATTCAGCCCACCGAATACGAAAACCTAAGCTTCATCGCGGGCGACTCGGAGATTCCGGGCCTCACCGCGCTCAAGGCCCCGCAACGTTCCAAGATAATAAAAAATTTCAAGAACATCGACTGCGACTATTTAATCATCGACTTGGGCGCGGGAACCCACCAAATAATTTTGGACTTGTTCCTGCTTTCGCCGCAGGGAATCGTCGTGTCGGCGCCGGCTGTCACGGCAACGCTCAACGCGTATTTGTTTTTGAAGAACGCAGTGTTCCGCTTGATGAACTCGACGTTCAAGACTTCAAGCGAGGCGGCAAAGTGGTTCCGCGAGTTGAAAAAAAGTTCGACCGCGATGCAAAAGCTTTACATTCCGCAAATGATGCAAGAACTGGCGCGGGTCGACCCCAAAAATTCCGCCGCGGTAATGCGCAACTTGAACATATTCCGCCCCCGCCTTGTGATGAACATGATTGACGACCCCAAGGACGCGGACAAGGCGCTTCGCATACGCCGCTCGTGCAAGGAATATTTGGGAATCGACTTGGAGCATTTGGGCGTTCTTTACCGCGACTCGTTGCAAGACAAGTCGCTCGCCTCGCGCCTTCCGATAATAATTTACAAGCCGCAAAACATTTTGTCGCAGGCCGTCTACCGCATCGCGGAAAAAATTCTTTCAAGCGAAACGCTTAGCTTTGGCGACGAGTTTGAGCCGCCCGCCGACAACGTGAACAATTCATTTGACATAGCGACAGAAGAGGCGGAGGAAGACTACGAGGCCAAGATGGCCGGCCTGCGAGACCTTTTGGGAAGCGGCGCCTTGACCGAGGGCGAATTGATAGAAACAATAAAGACGCTTTCCTACGAGCTTACGCAAGTCCGCAAGGAAAACACTTTGCTAAAATCAAAGCTGGTAAAAGCAGCCCAGCAAGGATATAAAATATGAGCTTTCTTTACATAAACTATCCGTCTTGGATTCACCCGGAAATTTTCCCCGACGTTCCATTCCTAGGACTTTTGCGCTGGTACGGATTGATGTACGTCTTTGCGTTTGGCTTTGCCTATGTCGCGCTAAAAAAGCAATTTAAGGAAGGCGCATTGGAAACGAGCGGCCGCAAAACCACCGAAGACGATTTGGTAAGCTTCATCGCGATGGGAATCGTTTTCTTGCTCGTGGGCGCGCGCATATTTTCAACGCTCATCTACGACACGAGCGGAAAATATCTGGCAAAGCCTTGGCTGATTTTTTGGCCCTTTGACGAAGCCGGCCGCTTTACCGGCTTGCAGGGAATGTCCTACCACGGCGGCGCGATTGGCGGAACGCTGGGCATGTGGGTTTGGTGCAAGATTCACAAGCGCCCCTACTTGCAGTGGACCGACGCAATGTGCACGGCGATTCCAATCGGCTACACTCTTGGCCGCATCGGAAATTTCTTGAACGGCGAGCTTTACGGCCGCATTACAAAAATGCCGTGGGGAATGATTTTTCCCGACGCGGACCGTTTTTCAACTTCAATTGAATGGGTAAAAGAATTCGCCGCGCAAGTCGGAATGACAGCGCAAAGCGGAGCCTTGATAAACCTTCCGCGCCACCCAAGCCAATTGTACGAATCGTTCTTTGAGGGAATCGTCCTCTTTGCCATTTTGTGGTTCTTGCGAAAGAAAAAGCCTTTCCACGGATTTTTGAGCGGAATGTATCTGGCCGGCTACGGCTTCTTCCGCTTTTTCTTGGAATACTTTAGAATGCCCGACAGCGACTTGGGCTTTAGAATCGCAAGCGACCCTACTGCCTCAATCAGCCAAAACACTTCGCTGCTGAACATTTCGACCGGCCAAATTTTGTGTTTCCTTATGATTGTGGCCGGAGTCGGAATAATCGTCGGCGCGGGAATCTACGCCAAGGCTAAGCGCGAAAAATAGACAAAACTAAAAATCCGCCCAAACTGAGCGGACCCGAACTTCCGCGAATGCGGAAGTTGTAAATAATTACCTTGCAGAGCCAGCAAACGTCAGTTTGCTGAGCGAACGACGCGGAAGCCAAGATCGTCATCGCGGTTGGTGGGGTAGTTGCCGTTCCGGTAAGCGACCGAAATGAAAACGCCATAGTTCCAACTGCCGCCACGGAGCACGCGGCGAAGCTCCGACGACGCGCCGCCGAGCGGGTTTGTCACAGGGTTGCTGTTGTCTCCGGATTTTGCGTCGTCATTATACCAGTCCCAGCACCATTCCCAGACGTTTCCGCTCATGTCAAATAGTCCAAGACCGTTCTTTGTCTTTGTCTTGACGGCGTGGGTCTTGCTTTCGCTGTTAT
>CADCCO010000073.1 GCA_902799965.1 uncultured Spirochaetaceae bacterium | reverse complement strand
AGAATATTTGGTGACTGGAAAAAATCCAATTAATGTCCAAGACGACAGCTTGGCCGAAATAAAAAAACTCGTCGCAAAATACAAAAAGCTTTCAAAACGTGACAAGGCCTTGCTCGCGGCCTTAATCGACGCTATGGAAAAGTAGGCTCATAGCAGTTCTATATCAAACTGCCATAATTTCTTTTTGCATAGAAAATTCGCATTATTGAAACAACTTTCTCAACATCGTCAATTAAGTACAACGCGATGTAATTTTTCTTAAAAAGGAAGCGATGATAGCCTTCCGATTGCAAAAAAGAGTCGGCGCTTAAAGGATACATATACGGATTGTCGGCTATATTGTCTTTCTCTTCCAGAAACTTTTCAAGCAAACTGTCCGCCGCTTTTGGATTATGAAGCGTGTCGGAAACATACGCAACAATCTCCGACAAATCATCTTCCGCTTTTTTCATTATGCGGACATTATAGGCCATGCTTTTTCCTTATGCGCGAAACCGCGTCTTCCACAGAAGAATGACGTCCCTTTTTTAAGTCTTGCTTGGCTTCTTCAAGCTTTCCGTAAACATTCGCTAGAAAAAGATTTTTTTCGTATGTTTCTATGCTCATCAGAACCATGTCGCCATAACCATTTTTTGTCACAAAAATAGGTTCCGCGTCTTCATGGCACAACGCTGATATTGCAGTTGTATTTTTCAAATCACGAATCGGCACTATTCTTGGCATCTCCGCCCCCTCGTGGGATTATTTTACCACATATTTTTTTCTTTGTCTACAAGAAAAAAACGCCGCCCGACAAGGGCGGCACTTCTTGGTCAGTGACAAGTTTATTTTATTGAGCCTTCCACCATGCCTTTGATGATGTACTTCTGCGCGAAGATGAACAAAATGATTACCGGGAGCATCGCGAGCAAGGTCGATGTCAAAATCAAGTCCCACTGCTTTACATAGCTTCCTACAAAGCCCATGACGGCAATCGGGAGCGTGCGGATTTTTCCGGCTTGGCCCAAAAGGAGCGACGGCAAAAGGTAGTCGTTCCAAATCCAAATGCCGTTCAAAATTAGGCTGCAAAAGAGGAAGCACTATGCGGCCAAAAACGCCTTCGGCCGTGCAGCCGTCAATCGTGGCCGCCTCTTCCAATTCCAGCGGAATGCTCTTGATAAAGCCGTGCAAAATAAAGACGCTCATCGCGCAGCCAAAGCCGATGTAGGCGAATACGCTTCCCTTGTAGCTTTGAAGCAGGCCGATTCCCGTGAACTTTCCGACGCTCCTGTACCAAGACAAAACCGGAAGCATCACAACCTGGAAGGGAATTACCATCGACGCGACCAAGACGTAAAAAATCACGTTGGCCCATTTTTTGTTGTTGTGCTTGATTGAGTTCCTTTCCAAAACCCACGCGGCCATCGAGCTGAACAAAACGATTGTGAAAAGCGAGGCCACCGTGATAATCGCCGAGTCAAAGAAGGATTTCCAATAGTTCATGTTGGGGCTGTGAATGACGCGGTTCATGTTGGCGAACAGCGCTCCCCACTTTTGCGGAAGGGCCAGCGGCGCGCGGATTATTTGGTCGGCGGGCTTGGCCGCGTTGATCAACACGATGAAAAACGGGAACAAAAACAAAATCAGCAATATGATTCCCAGAACTTCCAAAACCTTGTTCTTTACGTTGTCTCCTGCCATCATATTACATCTCCTCCTCTCGGCTCTTGCTGATTTTGACTTGAACGATTGAAACTACCGCAAGAATAATGAAGAACACGACCGCCTTGGCTTGGCCGAGCGCCCAGTGGTTTCTTGTAATCGCGGTCTTGTAAATGTTCAAGGCCTGCAACTCAGTTCCGTTTATCGCCTGGCCCATCATAATTTTTGAGGGGCCTCCGTTGGTCAAGCTAAGGTTAAGGTCAAACTGCTTGAATGAATTTACGAGCGTCAAGAAAATGCAAATCGTAAAGGCGTGCGCGATCATCGGAATGATGATGCTGAACATTCGCTTCCAGCCGGTCGCGCCGTCGATGACGGAGGCCTCGATCACGCTTGTGGGAACTCCCTGCAATGCGGTGACGTAAATCATCATAATGTAGCCGGCGTACTGCCAGCCGCTGACGATTACCAAGGCCGCCATCGCGCCGGAGTTGCTGGTCAAAAGCGACTGGCTGTCCGCAAAGCCCGCCGTCGCCGCGATCGAAGTGAACAAGTAATTAAAGATGAACTGCCAGACGTAGCCCAAAACGATTCCGCCAATCAGGTTGGGAATAAAGTAGCCGGCGCGGTAGAGGTTCTTCCCCTTGATTTTTTGCGTGACCAAAAGGCTTAGCAAAAAGGCGACGATGTTGACAACTGTCACATTCACCAAAGCGAAGACAAATGTCATCGCGATTGAGTTTATGTAGTCGGGCGCCTTGAAAAAATCCATGTAGTTTTTAAGGCCGACAAATTTCTTTACATAGCTTCCGTCCCAATCGGTGAAGGAATAAAAAACGCCCATCACAAAGGGAACGATGATTGTCATAACAAACGGAATCAAAATCGGAAGCAGAAACAAAACGTTGATTACGCTCCTGTGCTTGAGCGTAGGATAAAAGTAAAAGCCAAAGGCTATCAGCAAAAGGCCCGCGGCAAGAAAAAGTCCGCGAAAATAAAGAATGCCTGAAATGTCTCTTGGCCTGTAAGGAAGCGCGGTCACGCACAAGACCAGCGCGAAAATTGTTATAGCCGCGCCTGCCGCCCAACTGATGAAAGACACCATCTTTTTTTTGTTGTCCATAATGTCTCCTAGCGGGCGAAAGGCCCGAGAAAAAATCCCGCGCCCCAAAAAGGCGCGGGGCAAGGGTTAGCGCTTTGACGGAACGGTCGCGACAGCGTCCGTGACCATCTTGGCGAACTGCTTTGTGTTGATCTTCTTCTGGGCCAACAATTCGTAAACCGGGCCCAGGGTGTCCTGGCAGAAGCCGTCGGGCATCTTGAACTGCTCCCACGGATATGTCTTTCCGCGGCTGACGTAGTCTGCCACGGAGGCAGAGAGCGGAGTTGAGGGCTTGAGGGTGTCAGAAGAGTACGGAGATATGCAGCTCATCTTGTTGATGCGGGCGTCGCGTCCTTCGTCGCTAAGGGCAAAGGCGCTCAAGAATTTTTTGGCTTCGGCGACGTTTCCGTGCTTGTAAACGGCCCACCAAGAGGGGGCGCCAACCTGGATTCCGTCGATTGTCTTTCCCTTGAGGAAGGCGTGGGGAGCGAAGGCCATCTTGAACTTGGCTCCTGCGGCCGCGATTGACGGGTCAACCCAGTTGCCCTGGTGCAAGAAAACAGCCTTTTGGTCGGTGAAGGCTTGGAGCTGCTGGTCGTAGTTTCCTGTAAGAAGAATGTTCTGGTCTGAATAGTCCATCAAGAGCTTTACGTAGTCGGCAAAGTCGGCCAAGCGGGCCGCGTCAACCTTTCCGTTCAAAGCGTCGTTGATGATTGTCTGGTCGCCCTTGGGAGCTCCGGCAGAAAGATAAACGCCAAAGTTGTGTGTTCCTGTTACCCAAGTCATTCCGGCGGCGACGCCAGCTGTCAAAGAAACAACGCTGTTGATTCCAAGCTCGGCCTTCTTGGCGTTGAGCGCCTCAAAAGCGGCCTTGTAGCCTTCGAATGTCGTCAAAGAAGCGGGGTCGACTCCGGCCTTGGCGAGCAAGTCGGCGTTGTAAGCCATTCCGTAGCCTTCGACCGCGTAGGGGAAGCCGTAAACGTGTCCGCCGTCAGTGTAAGCGGCGGCTGTGTCCTTTGACCAATCCTCGCCGTCAAGAACTTCCATGTCGTTCTGCCAAACGGCAAAGTGTCCCGGTCCTTCAAATACAAAAATGTCGGGCATATTGTCGGAGGCCTTGTAGCCCTTCAAAATTCCCTGGTTGTCCGCGCCGCCGCCAGACGATTCAACTTCAACATGAACGCCTGTCTTGGCTTCGTAAGCCTTGGCAAAGTCCTTGAGCTGCGAGTCGATTTCAACCTTGATGTTGAAAACGCGAATCTCCTTTTTGCCCGAAGCGCCCTTTGAGCAGCCGGCAAAAGAGAAAGCCAACAAAGCGGCGGAAAGGGCCGCGATTACAGTCTTTTTCATAATTCCTCCTAAATGAAAAGCCGTTTCTATTTGCCGCGGGAAAGTCACGTTGACCCTTGGCATTGATAAAATCATACACCAGGAATTGAATCTTGTCAAAAAGAATTTTCGGAAAATTCGCCAAATTTCATACTTTAGTCATATTTTTTGCGTATTTTGAACAAATTTCGTGAGATTTGTAGGATTTTTCTTAGATATTTCTGCCCGTATTATCCTCTTTGCAAAACCACACGAAGTGTGGTACAATATAAGTTATGACCAAGAACGCGTTTCCTGTTATCACCAAAAGAGTTCTCTTGTTCATCAGCGTGGCGGGCTTTGTCCTTTGCGCCCTGATTTTCGCCGCAAGCTACTGGGGCTTCAACCGCCAGTTCCGCGAACAATACGACGCAAGCATCCGCGAAATAGCCGCCGCCGCGCGCGCAAGCCTAAACCCCGACGACTTCGCCAAATACCGCGCCAATCCCGTTCCCGACCAAAAGCACGCGGAAGTGCTGGAGCTTTTGCAGCGTCTTGTGGACGAGTTCAACCTGAACGTGATTTACGTTTCCGAGGTGGAGGCTCCGGACTACAGGCACATCTTCTATTTTTACGACCCAGTGGGCAAAGCCACAAAATGGTCGCCCTACCCCCTCGGCTACGAAGAGGACTACTACGAGGAAAGCTACAATAAAACAACCAGGCGCGTTTACGAAGAAGGCGCGGAGCTTGTGCGCCACACGATAAAGTCGCGAAGCGGCTCGCACATAACGGCGCAAGTTCCGGTATACGATTCCAACGGAAAAATCGTCGCGCTTTTGGGCGCGCAAAAAAACGTGCAGGAATTTGTCGACGCGCGAAAAAGCTTCGCGCGGACGCTCATAATAATGGTTTTGATTTTCGGCGTGGTTTTCGTAATCGCGTTCAAGATTTACTTTGGCTTCCGCTTCATAAAGCCGATTATGACGATTACGGACGAAACCAACCGCTTCGCCGAAGCGAACGGAAAGCCCAGCGACGCCCTTTTGAACGTAAAGAACAAAGACGAGCTGGAAACGCTCGCGCTTTCGGTCTACAAAATGGAGAACGTCGTCTACAACAACATAACGGTTCTTACCAGAATGACCACGGAGACGGCGGAAGCCCTGGCCAGCGCGATTGACGCCAAAGACGCTTACACGCACGGACATTCCACGCGCGTGGCGGAATATTCCCGCGCCATCGCGCGCCGGCTTGGCAAGTCCGAAGCCCAATGCCGCAACATTTACATTTCGGCGCTCTTGCACGACGTTGGAAAGATTGGAATTTCCAACAGCATCATAAACAAGAAAGGAAAGCTCACCCCTGAAGAATACGAAGTGATAAAAACGCATCCGGCAATCGGCGCGCAAATCTTGTCCAACATAACGCAAATACCGCACATCGCAAGCGGCGCCTACTACCACCACGAGCGCTACGACGGACGCGGCTACCCCACCGGCTTGTCGGGCAAAAAAATTCCTGAAATCGGAAGAATCATCGCCGTGGCAGACGCTTACGACGCTATGACTTCAAACCGCAGCTACAGAAAGCAGCTGCCTCAAGACGTCGCCCGAAAGGAAATAGGCCAAGGCATCGGCGCGCAATTCGATCCCGACATCGCGAAAATCATGCTGAAAATGATTGACGAAGACAAAGACTTTAAGATGCGGGAACAGAATTAAAGAGCGGCGCATAGTCCGCTCGCCCCCGCCAACTAATCCTGCTCCTCTACGTTGAAATTGACCATAACCGCCGCAGTTTGGCCACCGCCGTTCGTTCGGTTTCCGCTCCAGCAAGTCCACCACTGAACAAGATTATCCTGTGTACCGCTTCCGCATTTAGCGACCACGGCTTTTTTCATTTGAGCAAGCGTTCTGCCTGTACAAGTATGCTCGCCCATGCCTGTGGACGCGTTTCTCCAAAGATTGAACCATATCCAAACATAGTCATCCTTTGAATAAAGAGTTGTTTCCCAGTATCTTCCTGTCGAATCCCAGTCAAGTTGATACCATTGTTCAATAGAAATCTCATAATTTGAACCCTGGTATTCAAAAATGGTTGAGTCACTCGAAGCAGCTTGCGAACTGTGAAGCTCAACTCTTCCACGAATATCCATGCGTCCTGTGCCAGCCTGAAAGCCAGACATGCAGACCCACTGACTTCCCAATTGTCCCCATGTATTATTTCGATAGTTGAGTTTTATCGGCTTTATCCTTACATACATCCGCTTTTCAATGACGATAGGCTCGCTCGCGTAATTTGTAAGCGTAACTGTGACAGTATGATAGCCGTCGCCAAGAATGTTTATTGTTTCGCTCTCCGTTTCTGAAATCTGAATTTCAGCTGTCTCAGGCGCTTCTCCGTCAACATCTATAGCCACATAAGCGTTTTCTTTAACCCAGCTTACAAACCTTATCAAAGATCTTGTCGAAGACTCGTTTCCCGGAAATCATTCTTGAAGCGGAAATTTCAAATTACAGGCCTAGCTCCAGCGGCCACGTTTATTTTGTCTTAAAGGACGCGGTGGCCGCGTTTTCGTCAAGGCGCGATGTTGACCTCTGGCGCGACGATTTTGATGTTGAGGGAAGAAAGCGTTATTGAGAAAAGTAACTTGCCGTAGCGTACAGGGGAAGATTGTCAAAGCGAGCGTCCTGCCTGTAGTCCGACATGGAAATTCTAAGGCCGCGCAAACTTTGGTCTTTGTCCAAAACAGCCTTGAGGCTGCGCGCGTGAAGGTTTTCTTCCGCCTTGACTTCTATGGGCAAAAGTGAGTCTTTGAACTGCATGACAAAATCAATCTCGGAAGTGGAATTTTCGTTTGTGTAATAATAGAGCGAAGAATTTCCCCCTGACACAATTTGCTGCTCGACATACTGTTCCGTAAAGGCGCCCTTGTATTCCTCAAAAACCTTGCTTCCCAAAAGAATGTCTTTTATAGGCGTGTCGGAAAGAGCGCCAAAAAGCCCGCAGTCGTTCATAAAAAGCTTGAACGCGGAAAAGTCTTCGTAGAATTTTACCGGCATGGCGATTTTTGAAATTCTAGGAACTTTTTGGACAATTCCCGCGTCGCAAAGCCACTGAATGGCGTTTTCAAATTCCGAAGCGCGGGCGCCTTTTCTAATCGCGCCGTAAACAAATTTTTTGTTTTCTTTTGCCAGTTGCGACGGAATTGAATTCCAAACAATTCTGATTTTTGCGACATCGGATTTTGGCGCGTGTTTTGCGATGTCGTCGTCATAGTCATGCAAAATCGACTTTTGAATCGCGCGAACTTTGAGAACGTCTCCGCTTTTTGCGTATTCCTTAACGCACGCTGGCATTCCGCCTGTAAAATAATACTGCCTAAGCAATTCGATAAAAGAAAGTCTCAAGGATTTTATGTCATTCCATAAAAGCGACGACAAAATTTCTTCTTTTTGGCTTTCTCCGATTGCAAGCAAAAATTCGTTGAAGCTGAGCGGAAAAAGTCGCAGCGTATCCACCTTTCCAACAGGAAAGGATTCCCCTTGGTGATACTTTATTCCAAGCAACGAACCGGCCGCCGCCACATGAATTTGTGGAGCGTCTTCCGAAAAGTATTTTAACGCTCCAAGAGCCTTGGGAAGTTCCTGAATTTCGTCAAAAAAAATGAGGGTCTCGCCGGGCAGCACAGGCTTTTTTCCAACGGCGGAAACAACGCGCAAAATTCGCTTTATGTCGTAATCAGCAAAAAGTCCCGCGACGTCAGGATTGTTGTCGCAGTTGATTTTAATGTAATGCTTGTATTCGCCCTTTCCAAATTCGTCCAAAAGCCAAGTTTTACCAACCTGCCTCGCGCCTTCAAGAATAAGGGGCTTCCTATCCGGAGAATTCTTCCATTTTTGAAGTTGCTTGTAGAGAAAACGCTTCACGAGCCCATTATAACACTTTTCCAGGGATAAATCAAGTGATTTTTACATTTTTCTAGGGATAATTATATAGGTTTTTTACACTTTTCTAGGGATATTTTTAAGAAAACACAACACTTTTCTAGGGATAATGCCGTAAGCGCGCGCGCTTGTCAAGCCACCTGCGTCAATAACGGCGGAAAGCTCTTACATTGCATTCTTTAAGCCACTTTTTTTCACTCTTACATTCACCAGAGCTCATATCAAAATACCAAGCATAATTAGCATTATTATCTTGTGAACAAGACCATAATACTTCGTTAGTAGTAGACGTGCCAATTTTTTGAAGAGCATTATTTACAGTGTCCCTATTTTGCCACATCCAGTAAAGTTCTGCAATCGAAGGCAAGTAATAAGAATCATTGCAAGCCGCGCCAAAAGCAGGATATTTAGACGAACTATAACTTGAGTCAAACGCCTTCATCACATTAAGGCAATTGCTTCCATTTATTGTTCCAGTGAATGAATAGTTTCCTACGCTGCCGCCCGGAGTGCATACCAATCCTGTAACCTTGTCTAGTTTTGCAGAATTTGTTGCCCAGTAGTTATATCTTACACTGGTTTTAGAGACAGCGATTTTAGAACCGCCGTCAATTTTTACGATTACATCTTTCGCTTTATTTTTAAGAATGTTCGTCAGTGAAAGGTCTGCCGAGTAGGCTTCGGCGGAGCCATCCTCAAAGACAATGTCGCCAACCGCCGACGGCGCGCTCTTGCTTCCCGCCTTTTCATATATTTTGCCATCCTTACGGAGGAACCAGTCCTTTTTTGTTCCGTCGCCAAGGGTCTCGGGATTGACCCCAAACCAGGTAATTTCACTTTTTAGCGTAACGCCTTCGGCGGCTTCAAACACCTGAGCGCCGTCCGAGTATGACTCCAAAGAAATCGCGGCGGCATTATTCCAGCCCGGAGTTGTCTCAATATGACCAAGCGTAATTTTCTTGCCGGAAGCAAGGCAAACGTCATGTTCTTTAGAAGAACCGCCATATATATAAGCCCTGCTTGTCACATTAAAGCTTCCTGATGAACCAAAATATATGGCGCTTCCTTTGCCGCCCGCGGTATTTGACTGGATAGTGCGACCCGCAATATTTAATGTTCCGCCTTTCATGTAAATGCCGCCGCCGTCGCCTTTAGCGCTGTTGCCGCTGATGGTCAACGAGCAGTTGGGGTCAATCTCTCCTTCGTCAAAATAACCGATGTTTACGGAGCCGACATCTGTTGCGGTTGCCCCGCAGTAAATTCCGCCGCCAGGAGAAGTCAAATGATCGTCATCACCAGCTTTATTATTTATAATTTTTGCGGAACCGCTTATAAACAAGCGCGCCTTGCTTAAATATATTCCACCGCCGGCATTTACAGTATTGCATGAAGTATTATTTTGAATGATTGCGTTTTCGGTAATTTTTAGTTTTGTAGTGTTGGTTCCGACATCATACAGCGCGATTCCGCCACCAGGCGAAGTTTGGGAATCATTATTTTCAATGATCATGTCTTTTCCGATTGTTATGTCGCCGCCTTTTTCTGAATCATCGATATAAATGTTAATACCCGCTCCTTGCGCCGCAACCTTTCCATTTTTTATTGTAAAGTTTTCAAGCGTAATTGGAACTGTTGTTTTGATTTCAAGTCCCGACCTACTTAAATTTCCGTTCAGTATGTCCTGAGCATTGCCCGTAAAGCCTGTGATTGTCAACGATTTTGCGTTATAAGTTCCGTTCCCGTCTGATTTTAACGTATTAGGAATCGTATTGTTCTTGTCAACAACTTCGCCGTCGATGCAAATCGTGTAATCAACATCTTTGTTTGTCAGTTTTATCAAGGCCGCCTTGACGCTTGAATAAGGATTCTTTTTGCTTCCTTTTTCAGCTGTTGAATCAGCGACAGCCGGCCCTACAAAAATCGGAGAGTCAAGGACAAGAATTGTTTTGTCGTCCTCAGGAATTTTTCCCAAATACAAGTCGTTTGTAAATTCAAAGCAAGTTTTATAATCCGTAAGATCGTCAACATTAGTTCCGTCCGCCTGCGCCACGGTCGTACCGCGCTCCCACGCTTGCGCGGTTATTGTCGCAACAGGAACGGTCGCGGTCAGCTCGCCCGCCACGGTAATGGCTTGGCCAGACTCAAGGTAAACGTCGTTGCTTTTTTCCTCGCCGTAG
>CADCCO010000072.1 GCA_902799965.1 uncultured Spirochaetaceae bacterium | reverse complement strand
CCGCCTGGAACCTCAAACTGCCCCTCAAACAAGTCAATCTCGTGGTCGTCCACGCCAATGTATTTTACAGAATCGCAAATTGTCATGCCCTTCCTCCAATCGATACGGCTGTTCGCCCGCGCTGGTTAGCAAGGGCGAATGTTGCCGCTTATGCGGCTAGCAAACGCTTACTGGCGCGCCTGCAATTTTATTGCCGCTAGTTTATTTTAGCGCGAAAGAGCGCTTGACACAAGAGCGATTTTTTAGTAAGATAGAAAAACATTCGCGCGATTAGCTCAGTTGGTTAGAGTACAAGCATGACACGCTTGGGGTCACTAGTTCGATTCCAGTATCGCGCAACGACGGAAGGCTTTTGCCTTCCGTTTTTTTTTGCCGATCTCTAAAGAGCGATTTCCATGTCAAAGTATTTAAGGCCGCCAATGCAGGACTTCGACACGCCAACATTTTTAAAGGAAAAGCTTTCGTAAAAAGGAATCAACCTTTCCTCGCAAGTCAACGCCGCGCGGCGCTTTTTTCTAGCCCGCGCAAATTCAAGCGCAGTGTTCATAAGTTTTTTTGCCGCGCTCCTGTTTCTAAATTCAGGATGAACCGCAAGGCCAAATATAAGAAAATTTTCGGCCTTTTCGTCATACGGCATGTCCGCCTTGAACAAGTCGTCTGTGATGAATCTTTGCCTTGAAGAGCAGCCGTTTATGAAGCCTATGATTTTTCCAGAAAGGGTCGCTTTAAAAAACCAAGACGGAAAATTTTCAAGTCTGTATAAAAACGCTTCTTTGCTGGCCGCGTTGCCTTCCAAAAAGCAAAGACTTTCTATTTCATGCAAATCGTCTAAATCTGAAGCGGTCGCAAAAGAAATGACAATTTCATTTTCCAAAGACATAGGAAAAGGCTTGCTCCAAATCAGAAATCAAATCGTCCGCGCTCTCAAGGCCTGCTGAAATTCGCACAGTATTGACGTTGATTCCCGCGTCATGCAAATGAGCCTCGTCCATTTCCGCATGGGTTGTTTTTGGCGGATTCACAATCAGCGAGCGAACATCGCCTATATTCACATGGTATGAAAAATAATTCAAGCGTCTTATGAATTTATCAAGCTGCTTTTCAGTGCCTTTAAAGCCGAACGACAAGATTCCGCCCGCGCCCTTTGGAAAATATTTTTTGGCCAATTTTCTAAAAGGGCTTTTTTTCAAGCTCGGATGACTCACCCACTCCACTTCGTTCTTTCCTTCAAGATAAGCGGCGATTTTCGCGGCGTTTTGGCATTCCTTGGAAATTCTTTCAGAAAGAGTTTCAATTCCTTGCAACGCAAGAAAGGCGTCAAAAGGCCCTAACGCCGCTCCGATAAATTCCAAGTAGAACGCCCTTAGATGAATCAAGAGCGGTCCTTTTGGATCAACGTCAAATGGAGAACGAAGTTTTCCCGCGCGACTTTTTATTTTGTAGGACTTTTCGTAAAGCTGAGGAAATTTTTCCTTGCTGTAATTGAATTTTCCGCTCTCCAAAACAAGGCCTGCGATGACGTTTCCGTGGCCGCCCAAGCCTTTTGTGGCGGAATAAATCACAATGTCAGCGCCATGTTCAAACGGATTGAAAAGGTATGGAGTTGCCACGGTGTTGTCGACAATCAGCGGAATGCCATGCTTATGCGCAAGCGCGGCCAAGGCCTCAATGTCATAAAGCTCGGCGTTCGGATTTGAAATGCTTTCTATGTAAATGCCGCGCGTCCTTTCATCAATCTCCGCTTGGAAAGAGTTTATGTCAAAACGATCCTTCGCGAATTTTATGTTCGCGCCGAACCTTGGGAAAAAATGCGAAAACGCGTCTTCGCTTCCGCCATAAAGGGAATGGGGAGCGATTACATTTCCGCCGCCTTCTGTCAGCGCCAAAATGACATACGATATGGCCGCCATTCCCGAAGACAAGGCCAAAGTGCCGTGAGCGTCGTCAAGGGCGGCGACGCGCCTTTCCAAAACGGATACGGTTGGATTACCGATTCTTGTATAAATCGAGTCTTCAATGTCCAAGCCCCACAACGCTTGCGCGCGGTCAAGGCTTCCCAAATCAAACGACGCGGTTTGATAAATTGGAGGCTGAACCGCCCAATTGTGTTCCAAAGACTTGTAGCCGGACCTGATTCTTATCGTGTCAAAATTCGCCATAAGATCTCCTTACTTTAGCCTGAATTTTTCGTTGCTTTCAATTTGAACCACAATGCCGTCCTGAACGACAAGGCTTACAGAACCGTATTTTATTTGGCTTATTATTTCTTTTGCCTTGGCCAAGGCGGCGTCAATGTTGCTTTTGTCTTTTAAATCTTTTTCCAAAGTCAAAGCTCCCCCTAAAAGCCCGCTTTTTTAAAGGCGTGTTCAAGGTCGGCTATCAAGTCATCGGCATCCTCAAGTCCGATTGAAAGCCTTATCGTTTCAGGAAGTATTCCAGAATCCTCAAGCTCCTTAGGCCTAAGTTCGCCATGCGTTGTCTTTGGCGAGTTTACAATCAAAGACTTCGCGTCGCCGACATTCGCCTGATAGCCAAAAATTTTTGTCTCGGAAAGAAGCGCGGCAATCTGCTTGTCGTTTCCCTTAAACCCAAATGAGAACACAGAGCCTGGGCCTTTTGGGAAATATTTTTTTGAAAGCTCGGCGTAGCGGCTGTTCTTGGCCTCAGGATAGTTCACCCAAGAAACCGCGTCCGTCCGGCTTTCAAGCCAGGCTACAATTTTTCTTGCGCTCGCGACTTGCTTTGAAACGCGCTCTGAAAGCGTTTCAAGGCCAATCAAAATAAGTTGCGCCTCGTAGGGGCTTAACGCCGCGCCAAGGTAGGCCAAAAGTTTTGTTCTTACAAAGGCCACAAAGGGGAAATTGGGAAAGGCTTCCGCAAAGCTTCGCTCGTTGTCGTCCAAGTCTCGCGCGACCCAATGGCGCTTGTAAAACTGCGGATGCTTTTCCTTTGACCACGAAAAAGCCTTTCCTTCAACAATAACGCCGCCAATCGCGTTCCCATGGCCGTTCAAGGCCTTTGTCGCCGAATAAACCACGATATCCGCGCCATGCTCAAGCGGCCTAAAAAGGTATGGCGTGGCGAAAGTGTTGTCAACAATCAGCGGAATGCCATGCTTATGCGCAAGCGCGGCCAAGGCCTCAATGTCCAAAAGGCGCGCGCCCGGGTTAGAAACGCTTTCCACAAATATCGCCTTCGTGTCTTCGCGAATGTCGCTTTCCCATTCTTCAATTGGACTGTCATGGTCAACAAGGTCAAACTCTATTCCAAGGTCTGGAAAAACATCCTCGCGCAAATCGAATGTTCCGCCGTAAATTTGTTTTGTCGAAAGAACCCGGCCGTGTCCGCCTGTCGCGGCGATAATCGAATAACTTACCGCGGCCATTCCGGAAGCCAGCCCTATGGCAGCGACGCCTCCGTCAAGCGCGGCGACTCTCGATTCCAAAATCGCGACAGTGGGATTAGCCACGCGCGAATAAAGGAAGCCCGCCTGAGCGCCGGCCCTGATTCTGTTAAAGTGGTCAGGACTGTCAAAATCATAGGCCGCAGTCGCGTAAACCGGAACCGCCACCGACTTGTTGTGCAGGCTTGAATCATAGCCCGCTCTAACCTTCAATGTGTCAAACTTGTAGTCGCTCATAAAATTCTCCTTTTTTCTTGAAATATATTTTTTTATATTTGGTATTCCGGCTCAGGCATCGCTGTCGCCAAATGGAATCTTTCCAAAATGCTTCTTCTCACGGCAAAAAATTCTGTCGCGCCCCTGTGCCTTGGCTGCTGAAACTTTATTTCCAGCACTTCGCTTATTCGGCCTGGGCGTGGGGTCATAATGACAATTCTATCAGACAAGTAAATCGCCTCGTCGATGTCATGCGTCACCAAAATCATAGTGACTCCTCCCTTGCGCTTTATTTCAAGAAGCTTGTCTTGTATGTCGGCCCTAGTGAAAGAATCCAAGGCGCCCATAGGCTCGTCAAGCAAAAGCAAGTCCGGGTCGTTGATGAGAGAGCGCGCTATCGCCACACGCTGCGCCATTCCGCCGCTTATCTGGTGGGGAAATGACTTTTCAAAGCCTTCAAGGCCTATCATCGAAATGTATTCGGCAACCTTGTCCTTTTTTTGTTTGTACACTCGCCGCGCCTTTAATCCAAAAGCTATGTTTTGTTCCACAGTGAGCCATTGAAACAAGCCGTCTCTCTGAAACACATATCCACGCGACGGCGAAGGCTTTGTTATGCGCTCGCCGTTCAAAAGAAGCTCGCCCGACTGCGGCTTGTCAAGGCCGGCTATAAGGCGCAGCAAAGTTGTCTTTCCGCATCCCGACAAACCGATGATTGAAACAAGCTCGCCTTTTTTTACAGACAAATTAACGTCGCTCAAAACTTGAACCACGGTCTCCTCATCCCTATATATCCTGTTCACTCCTTTTATTTCCAAAATCGTTTCGCTCATTTTAAGAACCCCTTCTGCCATCTCAAAACTTTCGACTCAATCAACTTGATGACCGCGGAAATCAAACTGAACAAAATAGCCATCACGATAATAGCGGCGAAAACCTTGTAATACGCGCTCCAAACCTTTGAAGCGTTGATGTAATAGCCCAAGCCGCCGGGCTGCCCCATCATCTCTGCCATTACAAGCGTAGTGAACGCAAATGCGCTCGCCGTGTTTATTCCGGTAAAGATATGCGGCATTGCGTGCGGAACAGCGACAAAAAAAACGAGCGCAGGCGTTCTTGCGCCAAGAGTGCGGGCCACTTCAAACAGCGACTTGGGAGCGCTTTGGATTCCCATCGCGGTAAGGGAGGCGACTGGAAACCAAACGCTTATTACAATCAAAAATACCGCCGCCACAAATGGAGTCGGAAAAAGAGTCAGGGCGAACGGCATCCAAGCCACCGCTGGAATCACTCCAGTCACGTTAAGAACGGGTGAAAGCCAGTAGTAAACCTTTGGAAACCAACCGATCAAAATTCCAGTTCCAACTCCAAAAATAACGCCAATCGAAAATCCGGCTGAAAAAAGCCTGAGCGAATACAGGGTGTTCTGCCATATAAACTCGCTTTCCATGAGAAAGGCTCTGACAATTCCCGCAGGGCCAGGGAAAAACGGCTGGGGCAAAATCAAAAGCTTTGTCCCCAGCAAATCCCAACCGAACAGAGCCATGCCCATCGCGAATCTAAAAGGAGCGCGCTTTCTGTACTTTTTTCTTCTCTCCTTATCAAAGAAGGAATAAATGCCCAGCGCCAGATACACGAAAGCCGTCGCTGCAAGAACCAACCTGTAAGCGCCGTTCATATTGAGCGTAAATTTGCCAATAGCGTAATCTTCAATTGTCACGCCAAAAGCGATTTGAGGAACTGCGTAATTTCCTATAATCGCAATCGCAAAGCCAAGAATCGTAAAGGCTATGACTGCAAAAAACTTAGCCTTGCGCGAAGCGCCTTGAGGAAGACGCCTGTTGTCAACAACGCTCATAACTTAACTCCAAACCTTAAGAACAGCAATCGACATCAACCTTTGCGTAAATCTTTTTTGAGAAAGCCTTTGGCTCGCTCTTTAGATATCCAATGTCATAAAGCGCCTGAACAAAGTATTCCACGTCAGACTCAACGTTTTGCTTGCCTGCATGGCGCGCCGCCTTAGATGGATACTCATAACTCTTGATAAGCTCGACAGCCAACTCCTTGTCTTCAATCAAGGAATATTTTCCGCTTATTATGATGTCAACCGTTTCCTCTGGATTGGCGCTAATCCAATCCTGCGCTTTTCTATAGGCGCGCAAAAGAGCGGCGATTTCTTCGGGCTTTTCTTTTAACAATTTTGACGACGCGTAAAGGAAGCAGCAATACTTTCCTTTAAAGGCAGGGTCGGTCGAAAGGTCAAAGATAACCTTAACTTTTCCAGCTTTTTCCGCGACGCTTCCAAGAGGATCCCACATGGCCGCCACGTCAAGCTCGCCGCTATACAGCGCTTCAAGCTCAAGGTTTCCGTCTGCAAACGGAAGGAAAGAAACTTCGCCGTCTTTTTGCAAGGCGGAAATTCCAGCCTGCTCAAGCCAAAGGCTCGCCACTTGGTGCGGTGTGCCGCCGATTTCATCAACGCCGATTTTCTTTCCTTTCAAATCCTTAACGCTCTTGATGTTGGAATCAGGGCGAACAACAAATTTTATGCAGCCGTTGTGAAGTCCGTCAACGACTTTTACATTGACGCCTTCTTCGATTGACGGAAAAAACTGAAAGTCGCCGTTTACAATCGGAATTGTTCCATTGTTAAGTCCAATCTTTCTGGTTTCAGTGTCCGCCGAAATAAGGTTCACGTCAAATCCTTCATCCGCAAAAAAACCTTTTTCATAGGCAATGTAAATCGGCGCTCCGCAAAGCGCTCCGTCTTTTCCGGGAATGTTGACCTTTCCGTATTTATACGCGCCGCCGGCCTTCTTTGACTTTGAACACGACATAAACGAAACCATGGCAAGCGAAGCCGCTATTGCCGCAATCGCGATTGTTCTTGTTTTTTTCATCTTCTCTCTCCTAAATTGTTTTTATTCATAAACCGCCGACGGCGAATTTATTTTCCATTAAAAAGACGGCCGCCTTTCATAAAATAGCGGCAATCCGCTTCAGCCGCCGCGCGCTCATCATGGGTCACCATCAAAACGGCTGTTCCTTCTTTTGAAACGGTCTTAAAAAGGGACACAATTTCCTTTGCGATATCCACGTTAAGGTTTTCAGTAGGCTCGTCGGCCAAAATGAGCGCGGGTTTATTTATCAAGGCGCGGGCAATCGCGGCGCGCTTGGCCTCTCCACCTGACAAATCGCTTGGATAGCTTAGCGCCAAGCCTTCAATTCCCAAAAGGCGCAAAAGCTTTCGCGCTTCAGACGAAGGATCTCCCTTTCGCTTGGAAAGGAAAAAAGGCAAGCGAATGTTGTCAAGCGCGTTGAGATTCGCCAAAAGGCTCAAGCCTTGCGGTATATGCCCTACAGACGAATTTCTAAAAGCGGATAAATCGCTGTCATTCAAAAGCGACAGATTCGTTCCATCTATCAAAACCTCGCCGCTAGTTGGAAGCAAAAGGCCCGCGATTAAATTTAGAAGCGTGCTTTTTCCGCTGCCGGACTCCCCCATGACGCTGGCAAACACTCCCTTATCAAGCGAAAGGCCAACGCCGTCAACGGCAAAGAAACTTTTTCCGTTCCGCCGGAATTCCTTTTTTAGATTTTTTACTTCAAGCAAAGCCATCATTCGCCATCCTTAATCAAATAAATCAGCTCACGCCTGCCAGCGCGAACAGCCTCAAGCGCGGCGGCCGCGGGCCCCAAGGCCAAGGAAAGTCCAACGCAAAGCAGCGCTGACACAAAAATTGTCCAAACCGAGGGAAGCAGACAAGGAAGACGCAATGCCTTTGCAATCAAGGCGCTAAAAGGAATGATCGCCGCCGCCGAAAGCGCCGTTCCCGCCACGCCTCCTATCGCGCAAACCAACGCAGATTCAGCCAACACAAGAGCGGCCAATTTTTTTGACGATGCGCCAAGCGAGCGCAAAACCGCGAATTCTTTTTTTCGTTCATTCGCCAAAAGCAAAAAGACTACAAAAAGTGAAATTAGCGCGGCAACAAAAAAAAGCGCTGAAAACACGTACAAAAAAACGATAAAAATTTGCATGTTGCCCGCCAATGAACTGACCATGCTTTTTGACTTAATCACTTGAAGACCGTCAAAAGAGGCGCGAATGTTGTGGGTCACTTCATCAGCGGTAAAGCCGTCTTCAAGGCGAACAAGAACGCTTGAAATGGATTTTGTCGGATCAATATTTTTAGTAAACTTAAGCCCCCTGTCTTTCGCCGCGGCAAACAAATCAAAAAGCGTGTTCATATTCGCATATACAGCTTGATCCAAACTTGTTCCGGTTTTTTCGAGCGTCGCCGCGACAAGATAATTTTTGCCAAAGAATCTCAACTCGCGATTTTCGCCAAGCGTGATGTCGCGCCCTATTACCAACTCGCCATCTTTTATAGACTTGCTGTAAGATTTTTCAATCCACGGCTGGATTGAAAAATCACTTTTAGGGTCAAAGCCAATGAACTGAACCGGAACAGCGCAACAATCTTGATTGGCAGATGTTAAAAAAAAATTGCGCCGAAACTTCTTTGACGCCTTGAACCCCTTTGATTTTTTCCTCCACCTCTTTGTCAAAGTAAAAATAAGCTGGCTCGCCTTTTAAAAGAATTCCTTCCAAACCTTTGTCATAGCCGACAGGAACAACCAGCAAATCCGCTCCCAGTCGAGCCTTTAAAGAGCCAAGACCGTTTTTCATTCCAGCGGCTAAAATTGTTGAAGCGAACAAGACAAAGGCCGCTATCGCGGCTAACGACGCAAGAGCAACGCTTCTTGATGGCCGTCGGCGCAAATTTCCAATAGCCAGCCAAAAAGTTGACAGAGGCCTTGCTTTTTCTTCAGTTTTTTTAAAGCCGTCAGAATCATTTAATTTTTCAAAACTATCTTTGACTTTCAAAGCTTGCCTCCATATAAAATTAGAGACTGATTTCAACCAAAAAATTGAAATCAGTCTCTAATCTTTTTAGTCAACTGAGCGTTGCGGCGTTCCGCATTTTTTATGGAAAAAATATAGCAAATCGCGCTTTCAATGTCCAATACAAAATAAAAATGGCTGGGTATAGACAGATTCTATAATCAGCCAAATCAATTGTTTTTCATAGAAGTGTAAACAGCTTGAGCCCAAGCGTCATAAAGCGGGTAGCCAAAAATTCCTGCGGAAATTAGCGGAAAGACCACTGAATGAATGTCATTTTCGCGGCATTCACAATCGCATCAGAAGGAATGTTTGTAATTCCTTTTTGTTGCAGTGTTATTGAACTCATATTTTTCCTCCTTAGATTTTTTTTCGACAGCCGCCGTTTCTTCCAAAAAGCGGTCAAAGTCGCTTTGAAAAAGTCTGTCCTGAACAATGCGGTATTTTTCGTATTCACTCTCCGCGTGAAGCTTGGCTTGCTCCGCGGTTAAAAAACCGTCCAATCGCTTCGCCCAATCTTCCATGCTCATAGGAACATGGCGTTCCGCCTGCATTTCCGCATAATCAAGATACAAGGAAACAAGGCGTTCCATAAAGCGCATTTCTTTTTCGGACAAATAATTTTTAGCGACCGTCACATCGGCCTTTAATATTTTGCCTGAAGGAGCGTTTTCCCAAGTCGTAAGCCCCATGCTCTCTTTATTAGCGTCCGCCCGCTCCACAATAAGTTCCGCCGCAGTGTGGCGATGAACCGCGTAATGCATTTTATTTTGAACGGTTTTGAAAAATCTCTTAGTGGTCGCCGCGTCCTTGTCGTAATCAAAGGCCGTTGAATACAAATCGGTGACTTTTTGATAAAACTTTCTTTCAGAAAGCCTTATTTCGCGGATTTGCTGAAGCTGACGCTCAAAATACTCGTCAGTGAACATATGGCCTTTTATTAGGCGCTCCTTGTCCATCGTCCAGCCTTGAATTGTATAATCCTTTACAATTTGCCCCGCCCATTTTCTAAACTGAACCGCCCGCTCATTGTTCACTTTGAACCCAACGGCGATTATCATTTGAAGATTGTAATGCGCGACCTCGCGGGAAACTTGACG
>CADCCO010000071.1 GCA_902799965.1 uncultured Spirochaetaceae bacterium | reverse complement strand
TTATGAAAAGGTTAAGCCGCGTTCTGAAGGGTATTATGTTCCTGAACATCATACCAAGATTAAGACGAGGCAAAACGATGCAAGCGAGCTTCAAATTGAAAAACGAACTTTCCGCCAAGCTGTCATTGACAATTACAAAAAGTATGCGGTTGATTATGAAGTCAATATTTGTCCTGGTGAAAAACAAAATATTGATGTTCTGTACATCTTTTCAAGGGCTTTGTGGATTGGAGAATGCAAAGGCCCCAAGGCTTCTGGAGACGAACCTTTGTTAAAGGCGGTTTTGGAAATAGAGACTTATTCCAGAATCATTAATTCAAATCAGCTCATTTGCGATTATACAGGGGAATTAGATTGGGTAAAGACCAGCCTTAAATCTAATGTAATTCAAAAGTGTGTGATTTTATTTGCAACTAAAGATGGTCGTGAAAGTCCAATGTGCCGTCAACTATATCAAGGCGAATACGAGCCAATTCATCAACTTATGCGCAAGTTGCAAATCTATGCTGTAAAAGCTGAATGTTTTTGCGCAAAACCTGGCAAAATCGAATTCTTTGAAGGATTCAGCCCAAAAGATTATTAAAACCGCGAAAATTTCAAAAAAAATTATAAAATACTTTTTCCCCTATCATTCCTTGATAGTCTAGCCCGTTATTATTATAGGTGACAAAGGAGGATTTTACCTATGAAGAAGATTTGTTTTGTCCAAGTGGACGTAAAAAAACGTTTTGTTGAGGCCATTGAAAGCCAAAACAAAGCAGAATTCAAGCGCCTGTATGCCGCCGCAATGAAGCCTGTAAAACGTTTTGGCTATAAAAAACAAGATATGTATCTTGAGGACCTTGAATGGGATTTGCATGCCAAGCTTGAAATGTTTAAGTTTCTCAATGATGACGCAATTTTGCCCAAAGTGTTGCCGTTGTTAAAGTAAGCAGATGTTTTTTTAGGAGGAAATTATGTTAAGCATATTTAGGATTATTGGAATCGGTGTTGTTTGCGCGCTCTTGTTTGTTGAGATTCCAGCGCCTGCTTTGAAAATAATTTTGGGGCTTGCAATGGCATTAACTGTCATTCTTTTATTTTTCACTTTTTCAAAAAGGCGTTTTACTTTTTTTCCAAGTTTTTTGTTGTTTTTCACGTTTTTTTCAGTTGGTATGGGCGTCGCCTTTTCACGAGTCTCAGTTGTGGGGCTTATAGAAGAAGAATATGTTCCGCTTGTCCTGTCTTTATCTGATGTGATTTGCCAAGGAAATTTCGTCAATGGAATAATCACAGGCGTTGTGTTGCTTTTGGGGCTAGCTTATTCTGTTAAATATACAGCTTGCTCTGTGTCGGAAAAGGCTGCGAAATTTGCATTGGACGATATGTCTTATAAGTTTTTTTGCGTTGACTCAAAATTAAATGACGGGAAGATATCGCAAGCGGAAGTTGACGCCGAACGAAAAAAGATTCGCATGGAAGCGAATTATTATTCCTCTTTAGATGGTTTTGCAAAGTTTCTTTTGGGGATAGCTATGGCAATTTCGCTTTTTTGTGTTGTCCTTTTTTCTGTTGCAGTCGCAATTCAAATTCTTATATATTCAACAGCCTATTTGCAAGCTGTCGATAATGCGACAAAAGTTTTTAGTTCTTGCGTGGTGTTTTTCTCGATTCCTGTCATGTTCATATCAATTTGTTTTAGAATAAGCATTCGTCATGACTGGCCTTTAGCTGGCTAATTCGGCAAAGGGCCTTTCTGTTGTTTTTTTTATGTGGAGGGTGTTATGTTGCGACACAATGAAGATTCTATTTTGGGAAAAATCATTTTTCTTTCTGAAACACTTCAGGGAAGCAAATTGGAAGATGATTCTTTGGATAAAGCTAGGGCTGAATTGCAAGAAGTTTCTAGTTATCTTTGTGTTGACGAAATTTCCGCTATTTTCTTTGCTGTGATTTTTGTTTTGCAGAATCAAAGATCAATGGAAGTGAATCTCCATGATATTGCGGAATTTTTAAATTATTCTTTGGATGTTCGTTCTAAAATATGGCAAAGCAAGATGCCAGAACTTCCTTTAACAGAGGCGAAACGTTTGGCGGATCAGTTTGACTTTTGCGGCGGAGAAATCGACAATGTGGTTCGAAAATGCGAAATGAGCGAAGTGATAAAGGGCGCGCGACCTTCGTATGAAGAAGTTGTGGATTTGTGTAAAAATGAGCGTTTGGAAAAAGAAGGCGCTCGAAGCATTGGTTTTTCTTTCTCCTAATTTGTACGGCAACAACAAAAAAAGCCGCCCAACAGGGCGGCCTTCCTAGTCAGTAAGCAATCTAGTCGTTAGCCTTACAATACCGGCTTCATCGCCGTCATATACGCTCTCAAGCGGCGGCCGACGACCTCGATCGGGTGGTTGCGGATTTCGGCGTTGACGTTGACAAGCTCGGTGTTGTTGACGCTGTTGTCCTTTACGTCAAGGCCTTTGCCGATAACGTCCGTGTGGATGTTGGGCATAAAGTCTTTGGCCATCATCGGAGCGGCGACGCGGCTGAACAAGTAGCAGCCGTATTCGGCGGTGTCGCTGATGACGCGGTTCATCTCGTACAAGCGCTTGCGGTCGATGAGGTTGGCGATGAGCGGAACTTCGTGGAGCGACTCGTAGTAGGCCGACTCTTCCTTGATTCCCGCGTCAACCATTGTTTCAAAGGCCAATTCGCAGCCGGCCTTTACCATCGCCACAAGCAAGATTCCTTCCAGTCTTTCATCATTGTGCTGGAGAACTTTCCGCTGATGATGTCGTCCATGTGCTTTTGGTAAAGCGGAGCCAAAAGCTTTTTGATTTCCTTGCTAAGAGCGTTGGCCTTGATTTTGGCGGGGTTTGAAAGGCGGTCCATCATGTTTGTGATTCCGCCCCACTTAAGGGCTTCGCTTACTACGTTCCAGCCGTGCATCAAAAGCTTTGTCGCGTACTCAGGCGCGATTCCTTCCGACACCATCTTGTCGTAGCAAACGATCGTGCCGGCCTGCAACATTCCGCACAAAATAGTCTGCTCGCCCATAAGGTCAGACTTAACTTCCGCGATGAAAGAGCTTTCCAAAACGCCGGCCTTGCTTCCGCCCATTCCGACGGCAAGCGCCTTGGCGTAGGCCCAGCCCTTTCCTTCGGGGTCGTTGGCGGGGTGAACGGCGATCAAGTCCGGAACGCCAAAGCCGCGCTGGAACTCGTGCCAAACTTCCGTTCCCGGTCCCTTGGGGGCGCACATAACAACTGTGATGTCGGGGCGGATGATCATTCCCTCTTCAATCATGTTGAATCCGTGGCTGTACCAAAGCGCCGAGCCCTTCTTCATCTTCTGCATTACTTCTGTGATTACGGGAGTGTGCTGCTTGTCGGGAGTCAAGTTTCCGACCAAGTCGGCTGTCGGAATCATCTCGTCGTAAGTTCCGACTTTAAATCCGTTCTCAGTCGCGTTCTTCCAAGACTGGCGCTTTTCTGTGATGGCAGACTCGCGCAAGGCGTAGCTGACGTCCAAGCCGCTGTCGCGCAAGCAAAGTCCCTGGTTCAAGCCCTGGGCGCCGCAGCCAACGATTACAATTTTCTTTCCTTTAAGAGCGTTCACTCCGTCGGCAAATTCTTCCTTGGCCATAGAGCGGCAATGCCCCAACTGCAAGCGCGCCTCGCGCCACGGAATTTTGTTAAAATAATTTTCACCCATTTTTGGTGCTCCTTTTGTCATTGTCGGGCTTGACCCGGCAATCTTTTGTGGTTTCGGTAGAATTATAGCGCGCGAGTATTGTTGCGTCTAGTGAAATAATTTCAAGTTATTGTTGCGTTTTGCGCAAGAATGGAGAGGGGGCGTTAAACAAGCGAGACTGAAACTCGTTTGCCCAGCGCGCGGGCAAAGCGCTCTATTGTGGAAAGCGAGGTGTTGAACGAGGGATCGAGCGCGTTGTCAACGGCGGTTCTCGTCGTGCGAAGCCGCTTTGCGAGGGCGGACTTGCTAATCTTTTGCCGTTTCATTTCGGCCTCAAACTGGGCGGCAAGAATTTTTTTTGTCGCAAGCTCCTGGGCTTCTTCATACAAGCCCTGTTCTTTCATAAAGTCAGAAAAATCTTGTCCGCGTCCTTTCATTTTTGCCGCTCCTTGTAATCCTTAAGCCTTTTCTTCCCAATGCCAATTTCTTTTAACGGCGTTCTGTCCGACTTCTTTTTAAAGCTGTGAAGCAGTATCATCGCGTCGCCGTCAACCGTAAAAAAACTCGGCATATTCCATCCGAAACAGTTGAGCGAATTTCCCACAGGTCTTTGCCCATTTTTCTGCACAAGGGAAGTCCTAGCGGGAAGCCTTTCTGGGCGGCAAAAATGTCCGCCCCTACCTCGCGCCTGTCGTCCTTTGCAAGCGCGAGCAAAAAATCGCGGCACGGCTGCGTTCCTTGTTGAGTTTCGTAAAACACAACATTAAGCGGCGTTTCGCGTTCGATAACATTACTGTACATTATAATGTGCGTCCTGTCAAGAGTTTTTTTCTTCACATATAAGGTATAGACGATTGCGCATTTTTTAGCGTTTTTTAGAAAAATTCGTAAAAAATTTTTTTGCTTTTATTAAATATTCCTTTACGTTTGTATTTTTTGTCGCGGACATAAATCTAGCAAAATTCCGCAAAATGTGGTATAACACTGGACGGATGAACGTTTGGAATACGCAAGAGTTTAAGAGCATTCCGCCTTTGGAATAGTTTTTTGCAGGAGGAATTTATGTTTCATAAAGTCGCGACCGTAAAACCGATTGAAAATTTTTTTCTTCTTGTGAGTTTTAAGAATGGCGAAAACAAAAAGTATGACGTTTCTCCTCTTTTTGAAAAGTGGGAAGCATTTAAAACATTGCAAAGCGTCAAAGGCCTATTTGAGCAGGTAAAAGTTGACGCCGGCGGTTATGGAATCAGTTGGAACGACGCTAAAGCTTGCGTCCGGCTTGTTGAATTCGTCGATTGAAAGTATGACGGCCGCGCGCAAAAATTGACAAAGCCGCCGCCGTCATTTATAATAGTCTTTGATAAAAATTCAGGAGAAGTTGAATGAAAAAAACGTTACTGCGCGCGGCGTTTGCCGCTATGATAATCGCGCTGCTTTCTTCTTGCGTTTCAACAAGCAAGGCTGACAAAGTTGAAGGCGAGGCCGTTTCAAAAAGCGCGGCCAAAGAGGCAAAGACCGCCAAAAGCAAAAGCGTAAAAGAGCCCAAGGTTTCAAAAAAGAAATTTGACGAAAAGGCTTACGCCGCCGCTTACGAAAAAGGCGACTACACGGCTTGCGCTTCAATGCTGCTTGGAAGAAACGTCAAAAAAGACGTCATAAAGGACATGCTTGACGCGGACATGCTTATGTACAATTCGGAGATGTACAAAAGTTCCGGCAAAGGCTTTTTGGAAACTTACGGACTTATGCAGCAAAGCTCCGCGCAGCTGAACGCGGGAGAGGCTTTAAAGGCCTCTTTGTCTGTCGAAACAAATACCAATTACGGCGGCGCGGAATACGAGCGCTACTTGGCTTGGTCGATGCGCTTGGCCTGCGCGCTTAACTTGGACCAAGAGGATGTGGCCAACGGAATCATGAAAGATTACATAGGCACCTTTATGGACGAAATCCAAGCGCTGCGTGAATTGAATGACCAAGTGGAAAAGGGTTCCGAAATCGCGCTTGAAAGCGATGAATTCAAGAGCGCCCAGCAAAAGCTTTCTTCTTCCGGCATAAATTTTTCTTTTGTCGAGCGCCCAAAGAAAAGCTCCGTAAGATACGAAACGTCTCCTTTCTTCAATTATTTGGGAACGCTGTCTTACGCCGCCAACGGCGACTTTGACCACGCCCAGCAATTCGCGGACGTTTACAAGGTTCCCAAGGCAAGCGAGCTTGTAAGCGTTCCCGCGGACAAAGGCCGCTTGGAGATTGTGGCGCTCACAGGCTTGATTGGCCAGCGCGAGGATGTAAGCGCCGGACGGGATCCTGAAAAGTTTGTCCTTCATCTTAACGACATAAAGAGGGATGTTCCGATTTACACAAAAATCACCTATCCGATTTTCAACCCGGCCAGCCAGACCAGCAAAATTACGGCGGTTCGCATTTCGTTGTCGGATGGCCAGTACGCGCCGGCAGTTTTAATAGAAGACTTTGACAAGGCCGTGGCGATTGATGTCGCGCAAAAAGCTTACGGCGCTTACAGCCGCTCGGTTTTTAGAAATGTGGTGAAGAACGCGATTGTGGTCGGCTCTGTAATCGGCGCGGCGGTTGCGGTCCAGCAGGCGGCAAAATTGAACGCCTTGGCCGCGGTTGCCGCCGACATCGGTTTGAACACGGCGATTCAGATTGCGGCCGGAGCGGTCGCCAAAATTGAAAAGGCCGACACGCGCCAGGGAATTTATTTTCCCAACAAGGCCAGCGCGGCCGGCTTTGTCGTGGAGCCGGGAACTTATTCCGTCAAAGTTGAATACCTGAGCGGCTCAAGCGTCGTTGAAACAAAGACTATAGAAAACATTGTCGTAAAGCCCGGCAAAGTCACCGCCCGCGTTTCCTCCTGCCAGAAATAAGAAAACGCTACGCCGGACAAGCCGGCGTTTTGTTATAGGAAGCGATTTTACTGCGCTCTTCCGAGCGCGAACAATCCCAGTCGGCTGGCGGCCGGCGGAAACGCTAGTGGCCGCCCGCTTTTCCTTACATTTGTATCGGTAAATAGATTGAATTCAATTTAATTTTATACAATTTTTTATGAAAAACTATTGCATTTTTTCACAATGCGCTTTATACTTAAAATCAAGAGAATTGAAGAAGGACTGCATGGCGAGTTCAAGGCAAACCTTGCAAGGCGTTTCTTTCAAATATTTTATGGAGGCATTTCTATGAGAGAAGAGTGGAACGGTTTTAAAGCCGGCCGTCTTTGGCAGGACGAAGTTAACGTCCGCGAGTTCATTCAGCTTAACTACACTCCGTACGACGGAGACAGCAAATTCCTTGCTGGACCTACAAAGGCCACTAAGGAACTTTTTGACGAGCTTCAGCGCTTGCAAAAGGCCGAGTACAACAAAAAGTCAGTCGGCCTTGACGGAAAGGAGCGCTCTGGCGTTCTTGACCTTGACACGGACATCGTGACCGGCATCACAGCCCACAAGCCCGGCTACATTTTCGCCGACGGCTCAAAGAAAGACTTGGAGCAGGTTGTTGGTCTTCAGACAGACAAGCCGCTCAAGCGCGCTTTCATGCCTTTTGGCGGAATCCGCATGGCCGAGCAGTCTTGCGAAATGTACGGCTACAAGCCCAACGCCGAGCTCCACAAGATTTTCACAGAGTACCACAAGACCCACTCTGACGCGGTCTTCCAGGTATACAATCCCGAAATTCGCAAGGCCCGCTCAGCCCACATCTTGACTGGTTTGCCGGACACATACGGACGCGGACGCATCGTAGGCGACTACCGCCGCATCGCGCTTTACGGAATTGACTTCCTTATTAAAGAGAAGCAAAAGGACTTCGCCAACATCGGCGACGGAACAATGACCGACGACGTGATTCGCCTTCGCGAAGAAGTCGCCGAGCAGATCAAGTGCTTGGGCCAGATGAAGGAAATGGCCGCCTCTTACGGCTTTGACATTTCAAAGCCCGCCAATACAGCCAAGGAAGCCTTCCAGTGGCTCTACTTCGGCTACCTTGCCGCCATCAAGACGCAGAACGGCGCCGCCATGTCAGTAGGCCGCATCGCCACCTTCCTCGACATCTACATCGAGCGCGACCTCAAGAACGGAGTCATCACGGAAGAGCAGGCCCAGGAGCTTGTTGACCACATCGTAATGAAGTTCCGCATGGTTCGCTTTGCCCGCATTGAGTCTTACAACCAGCTTTTCTCTGGCGACCCGATTTGGGCCACATTGGAAGTTGCCGGCCTTGGACAGGACGGCCGCTCAATGGTAACAAAGAACGACTACCGCTTCCTCCACACATTGGAGAACATGGGACCGTCGCCCGAGCCTAACATCACGGTTCTTTACTCAAAGCGCTTGCAGGAAAACTTCCGCAAGTACGCGGCCAAGATTTCAATCGACACTTCTTCAATCCAGTACGAGAACGACGACATCATGCGCCCGATTTGGGGAGACGACTACTCAATCTGCTGCTGCGTTTCAGCCACTCAGACAGGAAAAGAAATGCAGTTCTTCGGAGCCCGCGCCAACTTGGCCAAGGCCTTGCTTTACGCCATCAACGGCGGAAAGGACGAAGAAGCCGGCTTGACGCCCGGCGTTCAGGTTGGACCTGAATTGGCTCCGATCACAAGCGAGTACTTGGATTACGACGAAGTTATGAAGAAGTACGACATGATGCTTGAATGGCTCGCCGGCTTGTACGTCAACACGCTCAACGCGATCCACTACATGCACGACAAATACTACTACGAAGCCGCCGAGTTGGCGCTCATCGACACCAACGTCCGCCGCACGTTTGCCACAGGCATCGCCGGCTTCAGCCACGTAGTCGACTCGCTCAGCGCCATCAAGTACGCCAAAGTCAAGGTTCTCCGCCGCGACATCAACATCACGGACAAGAAGGGCAACAAGATTTTCGCGCCCAACATGGCCTACGACTTCAAGGTAGAAGGCGACTTCCCCCGCTACGGACAGGACGACGACCGCGCCGACGAAATCGCCAAGTGGCTTCTCAAGACTTTCATCGGAAAGATCAAGAAGCACCACACATACCGCAACGCCGAGCCGACAACTTCTATCCTTACAATCACTTCAAACGTGGTTTACGGAAAGGCCACAGGCGCTTTGCCCAACGGCCGCCCCGCCCACGCTCCGTTCAGCCCTGGAGCCAACCCCTCTTACGGCGCGGAGACAAAGGGCTTGGTCAAGAGCTTGAACTCTGTGGCCAAAGTTCCCTACGAGTATTCTTTGGACGGAATTTCAAACACTCAGACAATCAATCCGAGCGCTTTGGGACACAGCGAAGCCGAGCAGGTTGAAAACTTGGTCAACGTTATGGACGGCTACTTTGAGAAGGGAGCCCACCACCTTAACGTCAACGTCTTTGGCGTTGAAAAGCTCAAGGACTGCCAGGCTCACCCCGAAAAGCCCGAGTACGCCAACTTCACTGTTCGCGTATCTGGCTACGCGGTTCGCTTCATCAACCTTACAAAGGAACAGCAGGACGACGTTATCGCTCGTACCTGCCACGCTTCTATGTAACAGCATTCACAAAATCGCTTAGGCGATTTTGTGAAGCGCGAGTTTTAAGCCGCTCAAAGAGCGTCTCAAAACTCGAAGCGACTTAGTTCTGACAAGGAACAAAAAGCCGGCGGCGGTTTTCGTCGTCGGCTTTTTTTGACTAAAAATAATAAGGGTCAATTATGACTGACGGATACATACATTCAATAGAATCATTCGGAGCGGTCGACGGACCGGGAATGCGGCACATCGTGTTCACCGCGGGCTGTCCCTTGCGCTGCAAATTTTGCCACAACCCCGACACTTGGAAAATGGACGAAGGCAAAAAAATGTCTCCGGCCGACTTGCTTGCCGACGCGATAAAAGACCGCGCCTACTGGGGGAAAAAGGGCGGCATAACGGTTTCGGGCGGCGAACCGCTTATGCAGCTGGACTTTTTGATTGACTTTTTTACGCTGGCCAAAAAGGAAGGAGTCAACACTTGCATCGACACTTCCGGCGCGCCCTTCACCAAGCAGGGCGAATGGTTTGACAAATTCCAAAAACTTATGGAAGTGACCGACCTTTTGCTGATGGACATCAAGCACATCGACCCCGCCGAGCACAAGGAGCTTACGGGGCAGGACAACGCCAACATCATCGAAATGTTCCGCTACTTGGACGAAATAAAAAAGCCGATTTGGATTCGCCACGTTTTGGTTCCCGGAGTAAGCGACAACGACCAATGGCTTGAAAAAACGCGCGACTTCATCCGCTCTTTGGGGAACGTTGAGCGCGTGGAAGTCCTTCCGTACCACACGCTGGGAATCGCCAAGTACAAGGAGTTGGGCATACCATACCGCTTGGAGGGCGTGGCTTCTCCCACGGCGGAACGGGTTGAAAACGCCCGCCGCATCCTTGAGTGTGACAAATACGACGCTTGGAAAAAGTAATTGCGCCGTTTTGCTATAGGAAGTTTATTCAACCGTCCGCCTTCGCGGACTTTGCAATATGACAAGTGGAAGGCGTAGGCTGGCCTAAAAAGCGGCCCGCCGCCGCAAATGTCAATTTATGCCCAATTAATATCAAATTTATTTCTTGTCTTCTATAAAAAACCGTGTTACAATAGTTTCTTATGAAGACAAACATAAAGCAATTGATTTCCCAAATGACATTGGAAGAAAAGGCCGGGCTTTGCTCCGGCTTGGATTTTTGGCACACCAAGGCCGTGGAGCGGCTTGGCGTTCCAAACATAATGGTAAGCGACGGCCCCACGGGACTGCGCAAGCAAGACCAAAACGGCGACCACCTTGGCGTCAACGACAGCATCAAGGCGGTAAGCTTTCCCAGCGGCTGCTTGACGGCCTGCTCTTTTGACCGCGACCTTTTGCGGATGGAGGGCGAAGTTTTGGGCGACGAATGCCAGGCCGAGGACATCGCGGTTTTGCTTGGCCCCGCGCTCAACATAAAGAGGTCGCCCCTTTGCGGCCGTAACTTTGAGTACCTTTCCGAAGACCCCTACTTGGCCGGCGAGCTTGGCGCGGCTTACACGCAAGGCGTTCAGTCCAAAAACATCGGAACCAGCGTAAAGCACTTTGCGGCAAACTCTATGGAATACCGCAGAATGTCTTCCACCTCCAATATGGACGAACGTACTTTGCGCGAGATTTACCTTCCGGCCTTTGAGACGACCGTAAAAAAAGCAAAGCCCGACACAATCATGTGCTCTTACAACAGGGTGAACGGAACTTTCGCCAGCGAAAATAAATTTTTGCTCACGGACGTTTTGAGAAAAGAGTGGGGCTTTGACGGCTTTGTCGTCAGCGACTGGGGCGCGGTGAACGACCGTGTCGCGGGCTTGCTGGCCGGCTTGGATTTGGAAATGCCCGCTTCTGGCGGAGACACCGACAAGCAAATCGCGCAGGCCGTTCGCGACGGAAAGTTGCCCGAGTCTGTTTTGGACACCGCGGTGGAACGCATTCTAAAAATCGTCTACAAATTTTTGGAAGGCCGCCAAAAAGGAAACTTTGACAAAAACGCGCACCACTTGATTACGGCGGAAATCGCCAAGGAGTCAATGGTTCTTTTAAAGAACGACTCGAAGATTCTTCCGCTAAAGGAAAAGGACGCAAGCCAAATATTGTTCGTCGGCGCCTTTGCCCAAAAGCCGCGCTACGAAGGCGGCGGCTCAAGCCACATCAACGCGTTTAAAGTGACCGGCGCCTTGCAAGCCGCCAAGGACGAGGGCCTTAATGTAAAATACGAGCAGGGCTTTGACATAAAGGAAAGCAAGGCAAAGGACGCAAAGCTTTTAAAGGCCGCGGTCGCCGCCGCCAAAAAAGCCAAGACCGTCGTAATATTCGCCGGCCTTCCCGACAGCTACGAGTCTGAAGGCTACGACCGCTCGCACATGAAGCTTCCCGCCAACCAAAACATTTTGATAGAAGAAATCGCCAAGGTCAACAAAAACGTTGTCGTAGTTTTGCACAACGGTTCCCCGGTGGAGATGCCTTGGGTCAAGAGCGCCAAGGCGATTTTGGAAAGCTATCTTGGCGGACAAGCGGTGGGCATCGCGCAAATCGACTTGCTCTTTGGCCGCGCAAACCCCAGCGGAAAATTGGCCGAGTCGTTCCCGATAAAATTGCAGGACAATCCTTCTTACCTTAATTATCCAGGAAACGGAACTGTCGCCAACTACGCCGAAGGAATTTTCGTCGGCTACCGCTACTACGACAAAAAAGAGATGGACGTTTTGTTCCCCTTTGGACACGGACTTAGCTACACGACTTTTGAATATTCGGCGCTCAAGTTGGACGCCAAAAAAATCAAGGGCGGTCAAAGCGTTGTGGCCAGCGTCAAGGTTAAGAACACAGGCAAGCGCGCTGGAAAAGAAATCGTTCAATTTTACGTGGCCGCTCCCACGGGGAACGAATGCAAGCCGCCTTACCGCGAGCCGCGCCCCAAGATGGAATTGAAGGGCTTTGAAAAAGT
>CADCCO010000070.1 GCA_902799965.1 uncultured Spirochaetaceae bacterium | reverse complement strand
ATACCGCGCTTTCTTGGTTTGCGGCGTTAAGCTGGCTTTTAAACGCGGCCACTTCTGTTTCCCGCGACTTTTGCGCGGCGGCTTTTTTGTCAGCCAAAACTTTTTCGTAGCCGCTCCGTTCCCCGCAAAAAGAAATTTCGCCGCCCGTAAATTCCACAACCTTGTTTATCGCGCTTGGAATTTCGTGGAAGCGCTCCATGCCAAGAATGATTCGCGGAAAGACCGAAGCGGCTTCCTGGCTGGAACTGCCGCCGCCCGCGCTCTTGGTCTTGCCATCGTTTTGCGCGAGCTGCCGCTTGGCCACGCTGTCAAAAAAGTCCAATAAAATTTTTCGGCTTTGCGCGTCAAGGCCGGCAAAGGGGTCGCTTAAAATCAAAAGCTTTTTTCCGCTCAAAAGCGCGCGGCACAAAAGGGTTCGGCGGATTTCGCCGGTGGACATATACTTTAGGCCGCGGTCAAGAATTTTTTCCAAGCCGCAAAGCTTTACCTGCGGGTCGCTTTCCAAGCGGGCGGCGGCCGGCGGCAAGTCGTAAACGCCAGTCTTGGAATCGCGCTTGATTTTTTTGCCGGACAGGGCTTCCGCAAAGAACACGCGGGCGCTTCTTCCGTGGTCAACGCCGCCTTCCAAAAACTCGCTTTCGTCGTTGGCGCGCTCTTCCTGTATCAAGGCGGCGGCCCTTTCCAGCGAAACTATTTCCACAGTGTCGTCAAATACGTTTGAATAAAGTCCGTCCGCGTTGGGAACGATTTTTAGTTGGCCGCAAAGCGCCTTTAAAAAATCCGCCTTGCCGCCGCCGTTGGGCCCGATTACAAGCCAGGCCTCGCCCGCGTTCATCTGCCAAGAAAAATTTTTAATTAAGGTTGAGTTTGAGCTTTCAACCCTGCAATTTTTAATTGAAATTAAGTTCATTATCCTATTATACATCGCTTCGCTCTGTTTTGCTAGTGGAAATATTTACGTGCCCGCTCGCGCGGGCTGCTGGCAATACATCGCTTCGCTCTGTTTTGCTAGTGGAAGTATTTACGTGCCCGCTTTCGCGGGCTGCTGGCAATACATCGCTTCGCTCTGTTTTGCTAGTGGAAATATTTACGTGCCCGCTCGCGCGGGCGACTGGCAATACATCGCTTCGCTCTGTTTTGCTAGTGGAAATATTTACATGCCCGCTCGCGCGGGCTACTGGCAATAGCGCGATTTGAGGGCTTGCGCTATACTATTCCTATGGACTTTTACGAACTGGACGCTTTTATCACTCTTGCGGAGACGCTGAACTTTTCAAAGGCGGCGGATTTATGCGCGATGAGCCCTTCCGCGCTAAGCCGAATGGTGGCGCGGCTGGAAGATGAGGCGGGCGCGGCGCTTTTGGACCGCGACAACCGCAGGGTATCCCTAACCGAGCGCGGAAAAAAGTTTTTGGCCTTCGCGCGCGAGGCGACGGCAAAACGGCGGGGCTTGTTGGAAGAGTTTTCTAAAGCCGGCGATTTGCTTTCGGGCGACCTAAAAGTTTACGCCAGCGTCACCGCCTGCTATACTATTTTGCCGCCCTTTATAAAAGCGCTTTCCAAAAAATATCCCGCCGTGCGCTTGTCGGTGCAAACCGGCGGCGAGGCGGGCGCTTTTAACGCCGTAAAAGAAGGCCGCGTCCTTTTGGCCGTAGCCGCCATTCCCGAAGAAGGCAACGCCGCGATTGAGGCGACCAGCGTCATAAAAACGCCCTTGATATACGCGGCCAGCGCGGACGGCCCTTGGACAAAGTTGGACGGCTCGCCGCAAGACATAGTTTCCACCGCGCCGCTTGAAGCCAAAAATCGCGGCGGAGACGGAAGGCAACGAAGCGCTTTTGGCCATCGCGCAGCTGGGCTTGGGCATCGCGCTTGTTCCCAGAATCGTTTTGGAGAACGGCCCCTACAAAGGAAAGTTTGTAATCCACGAAGCGGGAAACGCGCTTGGCTATTACGACGTAGGCTTTATCCGCAAAAAAGAAATTTCCGGCACGCAAAGCGAGCGCAAAATCATGCAAGCGGTCAACGAGATATTGGTGAATATAAGCGTTTGAGCCGCGCTCTGTTGAATTAGCTCCGCGCAATGTCCAAAATAATTTGAACGCACTTGTCGATTCCCAGCGACGAGGTGGAAAGGCACAAGTCGTAATACTTGCTTGCGCCAAATTCTGTGTTGGTGTAATGGGAACAGTATTTTTGGCGGCGCTTGTCAACGATTTTTATGTCGTCCAAAATTTCTTTTTCGGACTTGTCGGGCATTTTTTCTTTTTGCAAGCGCGCCGCCCGCCAGTATTGGTCGGCGTGAACAAAGACGTGCAGGGAATTGTCAAAGGCCTGCAAAATGCTGTTGGCGTTGCGGCCTACGATGACGCATTTTCCGCGCTCGCCAAGCTTGCGAATGATTTCTTTTTGGGCGTCAAAAACGCGCTGGTCAAGCGGCGCGTTGTACATGTCGAACAAGCTTTGGGTAAAGCCAAAGACTAGCGGCGGCTTTTCGTCCATCGTCAACATTCTGGCGATGTCGATGTTGGCGTCTCGCGCGGCGCGCAAAATCAATTCCTTGTCGCAGTAGTCGTATCCCAGCTCGTCGGCCACGCGCCGGCCAATCTCGCCGCCGCCCGCTCCAAATTCCCTGCTTATCGTGATTATCTTTTTCATGCGCCGCCTCACAAAACTTTGTTCAAGAAGCTAATTGTTCGCTCTTGCTTGGGGTTCTTCAAAATCTCTTCGGGCGTTCCCTCTTCGATGATGTAGCCGCCGTCCATAAATACGATGCGGTCGGCCACTTCGCGGGCGAATCCCATTTCGTGGGTTACGACAATCATCGTCATTCCGCCCTTGGCAAGCTCCTTCATTACCGCAAGGACTTCGCCGACCATTTCCGGGTCGAGCGCGCTTGTCGGCTCGTCAAAGAGCATTATCGAAGGATTCATCGCAAGGGCGCGAGCGATGGCCACGCGCTGCTTCTGGCCGCCCGAAAGCTGCTGGGGATAGCTGTGGGCCTTGGAATCCAACCCCACGCGCGCCAACAATTTCATTCCGGTTTGGTTGGCCTCTTCCTTGCTCATTTTCTTCAATTCAACTGGAGCGAGCGCCACGTTTTGCAAGACGGTCATGTTGGGGAACAGGTTGAAGTGCTGGAAAACCATTCCGATGTTTTCGCGCGCCTTGTTGATGTTGATTTTTTTGTCGCTGATGTTTTCGCCGTTGACGATGATTTTTCCGCTGGTGGCTGTTTCCAAGCGGTTAAGGCAGCGGAGGAAGGTTGACTTTCCCGAGCCGCTCGGCCCGATGACTACAAGCACTTCTCCCTGCGCAATGTCGATGTTGATGTCCTTAAGAACTTCCAGCTTGCCGAAAGTCTTCTTCAAATTTTCAACGTGTATCTTAATTTCCGAACTATTTTTCATTTGCCTTTATCCTCCGTTCCAAGGCCTTGGCCGCGCGGCTCAAGCTTACGATTACAATCATGTAAAGAATTCCGACAATCGCCCATGTTTCCAAGCTGCGGAAAGTGTTTCCCGCGATTGTGCGGCCCGTGTTGGTCAATTCCGGGTAGCCGATGACAGAAAGTATCGACGTGTCCTTTAGCGTTATGATGAATTGGTTTATGATGGAAGGAATCATCACCTTAAAGGCTTGCGGCAAAATCACCCGCCTCATGCTGGTTCCGTAGCTAAGGCCCAAAGACCGGGCCGCTTCCATCTGCCCCTTGTCGATGCTTTCGATTCCGGCGCGGAAGATTTCCGCCATGTAAGCGCCGCAGTTCATCGCCAAAGCGATTGTTCCCGCCTGGAGCGCTGGCAGCCTAAAGTTGTCCACAAAAACTTTGACTCCCTGCGGAACGCCAAAGTAAATGAAAAAGGCCAGGACAATCAAGGGCACGCCGCGAATCGCGTCAACGTAAACCGTTCCGATTGCGTTGAGAACCTTGTTGCGGCTCACGTTCATCAGCGCGAAAATCAAGCCGATTATCATCGCGAACAAGAGCGCGAACAGGGCAAGCAAAAGCGTGTTGCCCAGCGACGCCGCAAGCATAAAAAAGTATCTTTGAAACAATTCAAGCATAATATTTTACGTTCCTATTTTTTGTCTTCTTCAACAGGAGGAAGAGAGCAGCAAACCCTGAATCCAAGGCTTGAGCTTTTTCCGCCCATAGGACTCGCGCTTCTAAAGAAGACGTTGCACTGCTCCGCGTCGTCAAGCCAAGAGCCGCCGCGCTTTACGTGAACGACGCTCATAAGCATGGGGCCGGCCGGATTGAACTGCGGCTTTTTTTCGTATTCGGCGTATTCGTCAAAAACCCATTCTGAAACGTTTCCGCACATGTCGTAAAGGCCAAGGCTGTTGGGCTTTTTTTCGCAAACGCCGTGGGTTTGTATTTCCGAATTTTCGCCGTACCAGCCCACTTCTTCCAATTTGTCGCCGCCTGAATACAAGTAGGGGTCTTTGTTCTTTCCTCCGCGCGCGGCGTATTCCCATTCTGCCTCCGTGGGAAGCCTAAAGCCGTTTGCCGTAAAGTCGCAGGCAAGGCGCTTCCAAACCGGGCTTGTGTCTTCTATGTTTGAAAAGTCGCCGGAACTTCCGATTGTGTAGCAGGGCTTTAGGTTCATCATTTTGCTGAGGGCGTTGCAATAGCGGATGGCTGCGCACCAGTTTACGCCTTCAACCGGGTTGTCGCCGCCAATAAATTTTGAAGGGCTTTGACCCATTACAAAATAATACTGGTTTTGCGTAACGGGGGCGATGGACATTTTGAACGAAGTCAGCTCCACGCTGTGCGAAAGTTCGCCTGTTCCCATAAAGAATTTTCCCCCGCCAATCACAATCATGTCGGGAATCGTTTCCGCTACCTTTATGTTCTTTTTGACTTCCTCCGCCTTTTCGTACATTTTTCCGCACCAGGGGCAAAAGGCCATGTCTTCGGTGATGCCGGAATGGCAGTTGGGGCAAGGATGCAGGGCGTGGGGCTTTTCGATTTGCGTTCCGCAATTTGAACAAAATTTGGCGCCCGGAATAAGCAGCGAGGCGCATTTTACGCATTTTTGCATGATACAATCCTTTCCTTATTTGGAATAAAATCTTGAAAAACATTATAGCGCGCTTTTAATTTTTTTTCGATAAAAAAAGCGCCTTGCTCTTCAAAAAAATTTGTTTTTATTGTATAATGTAACAAGAGGAAAAGCAATGGATATCATCAAAAATAAAAACGGAACAACAGTTGACTTGGCGGTTTCTGGCCGCTTGGACACAAGCACCGCGCCCCAGCTTGAGGCCGCGATTAAGGAAGTGGCTCCCGGCTCAAAAATCATGAACTTGGATTTGAGCGCCGTTGAGTATATGTCGAGCACTGGCTTGCGCGACATTTTGCTGGCCCACAAAATTATGGGCGGCGCCGGCGGAAAGCTTGTCGTTAAGAAGCCATCCGACTTTGTAATGCAAGTGCTCGAAGCCACCAGCATGGACAAGCTGCTGAACATCGAAAAGTAGGAGCGGTATGTCGCTTCGCTTAAAGCCTTGACTCGTTCCTTTTGCGGCGCGAATAAAATTATCGCGCCGCAATAATCACGCGAATGTCTTTACGAGCGTCAGAATGTTTTTGCCGTCTTGGCGCTCGTATGAAACGCTGTCCATAAACTTCTTTGTAAGGTAAATTCCAAATCCGCCAAGCTTGCGCGTTTCGGCGCTTTCGGTAAAGTCCGGGTCGCCCTTGGCCAGCGGATTGAATTCAATTCCCGAATCCTTAAAGGCCACCGAAATTTTCCGCTCTCCCAATTTTTGGCAAACGATTTCTACGTCTCCGCTGCCGCCGAGTTCTTTGTAAGCGTAGTGGCTTATGTTGACGAAAATTTCCTCAATGGCCAAGTCAATCTTGTTGGCTTCTTCCCGCGAAATGTCTTGCGGGGCGAACGAACGCGCGAAGTCTATGACTTTTGGCAGATTCTGGTCGGCGGCGGCGACCACAAGGCTTTGAGCGACATCGTTTTGATTTGTGTCCATTTTTTTCTCCTTTTCGTGTTCTTCCAATTCAAAAGAAAGAACCGTTATGTCGTCGGCTTGGTCGGCTCCGCCGGCAAAGCGCTCCACTTCTTCATTCACAAACTGAACTGTTTCTTTTGCGGAAAGCGCCGCCGTTTTTGCGAGCGCTCCCAAAAGCAAGGATTCGCCAAAAAGCGCGCCGTCCTTGTTTTGCGCCTCGGTGACGCCGTCTGTGTAGATAAAAAGGCGGCTTCCTTTTTTTAGTTGGATTTCGTGCTGAACGTATTGGCTGCCTTCCATCGCGGCGAGCATTATGCCGCTTTTTTGCTCCAAGAATTTGTAGGAGTCGCCGTCGTACAAAACCGGCGGATTGTGGGCGGCGTTGGCGAATTTCATTTGGCCGGTTGAAAGGTCGATGCAGCCAAGCCAGCAAGTGACAAAGAGCCCCTGCTCGTTTTCCGCGCAAAGCTGGTTGTTGACGCGCTCGCAAATCGCGCTCGGCTCGTATTCCAGCGTGGCCTCGTTGCGGATGAGCGCCTTGGCTATTACCATGAACATGGCGGCGGGAACGCCCTTTCCGCTGACGTCTCCCATCACAAGCCAAAGCTTGTTTTTTCTGGTCCAGAAAAAGTCGTAAAAGTCGCCGCCAACTTCCTTGGCGGGAATCATGCTGGCGTAAAGCTGAATGCCGTGATGGTCGGGGTAGGGCGAAAAGTTTTTTGGCAGCATGCCTGACTGGATTCCGCTGGCAACCGAAAGCTCCGCGCTAATGCGCTCCTTTTCAGTCGTGACGCGCATAAGGTCCTTGATGTAAACTTGGATGTCGATGCCCATTTTTTCGATGGCGCGGGCCAGCGTTTCGATTTCATCGTTGGAATGAATCTGTTTAAGCTTGTCGGAAAAGTGCGCGTCGTGGCTTGCAAAGCCCTTGGCTTCTTTTGTAATGCAGACAATCGGGCGCACAAATTTTTTGCTGATGAAGGCTCCAAAGCAAATGAAGAAGAGGAGCGAAACAATAGGCGCGTAAAGCAAGTCTATGCGGATGTAATTTTTAAGGACGGATGTGACTGTGTCCATTTGCTTTTCAACGCAAATGACGCCGACTTTTTTTCCTGTGGAATTGCGCAAAGCCAGCGAAACTCTTGTGCGCGCGCCCGTTTGGGAAAACATAGAGCTGTCGATTTCCATGCCGCCTTTTTCCATCAAACGCTTAAAGCGGGCGGCGGACGAGTCGGAAGTGTCTTCCTTGTAGCCTGCGTGATATGGATTGAATTTATTGCGCAGCTTTGTGTTCACCACGTTAAAGACATAAGTTTTGTACTTGCAGTCCGGCATTTCGGGAATGACGACATACAAAAAGCTTATGTCGGTGTTTTCGGTAAGGTTGGCCAGCTTTATGAGCGTGTCCTTGTATTCCTCCGACTTGAGGCCGTCCTGCGCGAATTTTTCCAGCTTGTCGCCCTTAAAGTAAGACGCGCCGGTGTAGGCGATTTGCGTCAAAAAGGTGTCGTAAGTTTCGCTCAAAATTTTCTTGACCGCAAAAAAGTCAAAGACAATGTTGGCTAAAAGGCTTGCGAGCGTAAACACGATTATCGCGCCGTTTATTTTTTTTGTTATTGTTGGCATGGAAAAAGACCTCTAGGGTATTGTAGCGCAGATGGGAGAATTAGACAAGAAAAAACCGCCCCCTGGATGGAGAGCGGCTCGGTTAAATTAGCTTAATTTAAGATTACATCTTGAGATAAACATCGCCGTCAAGAGTAAGCTTGTTGCCGGAAATTGTCGCAGTATTAGAATAGCCAGTGTTAGCGCCAGCGCCTGTCAATGTCACTGTATTTCCGCTAATTTCATAAGTAACATCCTTTGTGTTTATTATTTTGCTAGTAGTCTTAGTTCTATTTATATCCATAAGTTGTCCGGTTTTGCCTGAATCGTCCTTGAGCCAAACAACTCTAACCTGGGCATAGGAACTATCGCCGTCAAGTTTCGTTACTGCATTTGCATAAAGCTTGCCGCTTGCGTTAGCCAGATTAAATTGTATGTCACCAGTGTTGTCCGTAAGATCGCCATTGCCATTAATGTTATATGTTTTGGTTTCATTGTTAAGAGTGAATGTAAGCTTGCCGTCAGCGATACCATAAGTTCCGCTTGAAAATTGATGTGAATTGTCATCCCTATTGATTGTATTGCTTTTTTGGGAACCAACTATGAAAGAAGTGATTTTTCCGTCAGACAAATCAATTCTTTCAAAAGTAGAACCGATATTATAAGCTTCTGCAGAATCATACCGTACGTTTACCTTCGCGGAAACATAAGTGGTTACGCTGCTTACCTTTACGGCAGGAATTGTCGCGTCAAATGTTTCTGACGTTGGAACTGTCATGTCGAAAGTCTTTACTTCTACAACAGCGGTCAACAATCCGTTTTTAAGAATTCTTTCAACCTTCAAAGTTAAAGTCGTGTTGGAAGTGCCAATTGTCGAAATGTTGCCGGTATAGCTTCCTGAGTATTTTGCGATTGTTTTGCCAGTTTCGATAAATTTCCATGTGCCGCCGATAGATTGCGCTTGGGAAGCCGATATGGCAATGTTTGGCTGAACGGCTGTTCCAGTCAAAACATAAGTTCCATTAGAAGCGGAAAGCGTCGCTACGCTGCCAGTAACTGATGCGGAAATTCCTGATGTTGTGACAGCGGCTGCTTCTGACACAGTGGCGGAATCTGAAAGCGGCGCTGTTGTCCCATTGGAAGAATTAGAGCCAGTAGAAATCATGGCAAGCGCCAGAGCGGAAGAAGAATCGCTTCCGTTTGAGCAAGAAACAAAGGCACCGGCAAAAAGCACAGACGCTGCCAAAAGACCAAAAATTTTGCGTGAAACTTTTTTCACAATAAGCCTCCAAAAATGTTATTGTTTTGTCTTTTTAGACTGTATAAACGATTATATCTAATCGTTTGTCCCTTTATTATATATCTTATAAGATTAAATTCAAGTGGTTTTTAGTCTTTTTAGATTATTTTTTAAGCATGGGATTTAAAGAAAATTTACGGGAAGAGATGGAATTTCAGGACATTAAGCCAAAAGAATTGGCCGACAAAACTGGCATAAGCGTGAACACTTTGCGCAACTACATAAACGCCCACGATGCTCTTCCCAACATAGACTCCGCAGTAAAAATCGCAAAGGCCTTAAATACGACCGTGGAAGAGCTTGTGGAAGGCCGCAAAAATTTTCAGGAAGTCCATAAGTCCGAAGCCGCCGGAAAATTTCTTTCAATTTTTGCCGGCCTTTCCCAAAACGACCAAAAATCAGTAATCGCCTTGTTGGAGGAAATGAAGCGACATTGACACAAAAAAACCGCCCCCAAACGGAGGCGGCCTGTGCGCAAAACGCGCGAAAACTATTGCGGTGCGATAATTGTGTTCGCGCCGCAAAAGGAACGAGTCAAGGCTTCAAGCGAAGCGCGCCTTGACCGTTCCTATTTAAGATACTTGTCCAAAATCTTCTGGTAAGTTCCGTTGGCGCGGATGTTGGCCAAGCCCTTGTTGAACATGTCCAAAAGCTCCTGGTTCTTGGCGTTCATGATGGCGAATCCGTAGGGGGCGCCTTCGCTTTCCATTTCTGCGGGAATCTTGAGCGGGAGCTTGGCTTCCTTGATGTTAGAGGCGATAATCGGAGTGTCTTCAACGCAAGCGTCGCTGTTTCCCAAAACCACGTCCTGGTACATTGTGGGCGAGTCCTCGAAAACCGTCACCTTGTAGCCGTACTTGTCCTTGAGCTTGTTGGCAAAGTCCATTCCGGCGGTTCCGTTCTTGACGGCGACGGTCTTCCCTTTGAGGTCCTCAAACTTTTCGATTGAAGAGTCTTTGGCAACGACGAATGTCTGCGTGGCGTTGTAGTAGCCGTCGCTGAAAATCCAGCCCGAATCGATTCTTTCCTTTTTGATTGTGGCGCCGGCAATCAAGCCGTCGGCCTGGCCAACCTGAACGGCCGCAACCGCTCCGTCCCAGCCAAGCGACTGCAAGTCGTAGGCAAAGCCCTGGTCTTCGGCGACGGCGGCCAATAGGTCAACGTCGATTCCCACAAACTGGTTCTTTTCGTTTGTGTACTCAAAGGGGCGGAACGCTGTGTCAGTCGCGACAATCCAAGTCTTTCCGCCCTTTTTGGCTTTTTTAGAGCAAGAAGCCGCTCCAAAAATCATGGCAAGCGCCAGCAATGAAAGCATTATTTTTTTCATAAGTGTCTCCTTTTTATAGACTTACAGAATATTAGTTTTTTGGGGGCTTTGTGTCAAGAACGCTCGTGAGCGGGAAGCTTTTTAATTATGTTGAAAAAATTGAAAAATCGCGCTATATTATAATTAAGGAGATTGTGAATGCCAAAGGCGTTAATGGATTTCATGGGCTTTAGATTTTTCTTTTGGTCTAATGAGGAAAAAAGAATACACGTCCATGTTTGCAAAGGAAACCCTAGGGAAAACGCCACAAAGTTTTGGATTTCGCGCGATGGAATTGAATTGGCATACAATGATGGAAGTATCTCTGACGCTGATTTGAATAAAATACAAAAATATATTTGGGCCAACCGAGAAACAATCATAGCGCGCTGGGTTCAGTATTTTGGAATTTAGGAGGAACATATGGGCATTTACTACAGCACAGTTGACGGCGTGGTTCTCACTTTCTCAAAAATTCATAAGAACGGCGTTTTTGATGAAATCGACTTTCGCTTTGAACGACCGAATGACAAAGGCGGATTTGATTTTGCGGAAGGCAAGCTGCCCAACAATATGTTCTGCAAAACTTACGGTTTTTCCGAAGACGAACTTTTTGATTTGGAAAACTACATAAAAAACAATGCTTTTTTGATTTGGGAACTGGCGCGCGAAAGCGCTTAAATATAAACTTTTAGCGATATGCATAAGTTCCGCGTTGGCCTATAACGCAAAAAACGGCGGTCGAATGGACCGCCGTTCCTAAAACTTGCAAAACTTATTTTGGTCAGTCGTTATTTGTACTTAATCACAATTCCGCTAAGCTCGTAGGTGTTGAATTTGAATGGGAGTATGAACCAAAAGCGGGTCGTTTGGATATTGACCTTTACATTCACAATATCGTCCGCGTCTGGATATTGTTTTTTCGCTACATCAAATAAATCTTTGTAGCCAGACGAGCCGGCGGATGTCCGTTGAAGTTCAACTCTGCCCAAAACTTGGTAAGTTGAAGAGTCTGCGGGAAATGTTCCCGCGTCCGAAACAAAGTTCATCGCCGTGCAGCCAGTCACAATCATGACCAAGGCGGCGGCGACAAGAGCCAACAACGCTTTTTTCATAAAAAGCCTCCTAAGTAATAATATTGATTGGAAAACTATACAAAAAAAAAGCATTTAGGCAAGTAGGAAAAACGCCGTGCCCTTGTTTGACTAATTTACTTGCATTTTATATAGCCGCTTTTTGGAAAACGCTCACGACAGGAAGCCAGGACGGGCTTGTAAAAGTTAAGACTCATTCAGGGCGGGAATTTTTCGCGGCCAAAATCCCGGACGCCGCGCTTAAAAAGACCGGCGCCCGTCACGACATGCGCGTCATTCAAATAGAAGAGCTTGCCTTAAGCCAAATCGCGCCGCTTGTGGAGGCCGCCAAGCAAAAATACGGCGCCGCCCGCGTTGCCGTTTGCGTGGGCTGCTGCGACAACGGCTCGGAATTTTCCGTGGCCGGCCACCGCGAATATTTTGAAAAAGGCGCCTTTCCCAAAAACTACACGCTTGAAATTCAAAGCGCCGACTATCCGGCCACTTACGCCAAGGAGCGCTTTGGCCTTGCGGGGCCGGCCTATGTTTTTGCCACCGCTTGCTCGTCAAGCGGCAGCGCGATAATCAAGGCGGCGCAATTGATAAGGGCGGGAATAGTGGACGCGGCCCTATGCGGCGGCGTTGACGTGGCGAGCGACACAGTTTTGCTGGGCTTTGACTCTTTGGAAGCGGTGAGCGAAACAAAGACAAATCCTTTTAGCGCCAACAGAAGCGGCATTACGCTTGGAGAAGGCGCCGCGTTTTTTCTTATGACAAAAGACAAGGGGCTTGCCAACAATTGCCCGGTGGCGCTT
>CADCCO010000069.1 GCA_902799965.1 uncultured Spirochaetaceae bacterium | reverse complement strand
GCCAGCGTTCCAGTTACAATCGTGTTGTCCTTAATGACAGTGTCCGCTGTCAAGGTCGAAAGGTCGAGCGTCGTGGCAGGCGTTCCGCCGCCGCCGCCGTTATTCAACATGGCCAAAAGCGCCAAATTGTTGTCCGAGCTGTTCGAGCAGCCGAAGGCGGTCAGCGCCAAAAAAAGAAGGCTAGCGAGTACCCCCCCCCCTGTAAATTTGAATAGTGTTTTCATAGCATCTCCTATGCATGCGAATTTTGTCCGAACGCGGATTTTACAAAGCCTCGCGCGAACAATACCTCATTATAACACGGTTTTTGAAAATTTGCAAATTTTTTTATTTCGCGCTAAAATAATGGCATGGCAGAGGCGGAAGAAATTCGTCAAAAAATTTCAGATTACTTTTCTCAAAAAACGGACATCGACACAGTCCTTCTGTTCGGCTCTTTCGCCAGCGGAAAGCAAAACAAATTCAGCGACATTGACATCGCAGTGCATTCTTCCAGCCCGCTTGAATACGACCGCTTGGCTTCCATCCAAACAGACTTGGCTCTTTTGTGCCGCCGTGAGATAGACTTGGCCGACCTTTCAAAGGCGGAAGGAATTTTCCTCTATCAAATCATGACAAAAGGAGTTAAAATAAAAATTTCAAAGCCTGTGTTCGTCCGCCATTTGACAAAAGCCTTGGGCTTTAAAGAAGACTTTCTTCCCATAATTCAATACATGAACAGAGAAAAAATCCGGAGGTTCATTCATGGACAAAGAAGTTCTTGAAACAAAACTATGTCACTCAACTGCAACGAAATTAATTTAATTCTAAGCGAACTCAATTTGTCCGGAAGCTTCATTCAAGACATAATCCAGCCCGGCTATGACACAATCGCGCTTTACGCTTACAAAGAAGGCGCGGCCAAAACGATTTTGATTTGCGCCGCCAACAACGCCACGCGGATTAACGAAACGCGGCGAAAAATTCCGAAGAACGAAAAGCCCCTGCGCTTTATGGAATTCCTAAAGTCGAAAATTCGCGGCGCCAAAATTCTTTCGTGCGGGCAAATGGGCTTGGAGCGAATCATAAAGTTTGAGCTGGGCCACGGCGACGAACAGTTCAATATGTACGTCCGCTTGTGGAGCGCCGCCGCCAACATAATCTTGTGCGACAAGGACAACAATATTTTGGACGCGATGTTCCGCAGGCCGCAAAAGGGCGAAGTGACTGGCGGCGTTTTTGACGAGGCGGCCGTTTGGGCAAAGGCGAACGAAAAGGCCCAGCAAGCCCAAGACGGCGCGCAAACGGACGCAAGCCCAAAAAGCGGCGCCGCGTCCAACGATTCCGGCGCGGACAATTCGGCGCAAAAAAAGCGCTTTCCAATCCGCGACTTTGCCGACATTCAGGAAGAGGCCGCTCGCCGCCACCCCGACTGGCCGCCGCTAACGTTCAACCAAAAAGTGGATTGGTTTTACAGCGAAAGCGCCTCCGCCCTATCCCGCGACGCGCTTTTGGAAAAAGCCCGCGCCTGGTACGAGGCGCGCCATTCCCGCCAAGAGGCGGCGCTTGAACGGCTAAAAGGCAAAAAGGCTTCCTTTGAAAACTGCGCGCAAAAGAAGCATTGGGGCGACTTGATTTTGTCAAACGCCGCCTCGATCCAGGCCGGCCAAAAATTTTTGGAATGCCTTGACTACCAGAGCGGCTCTTCGGTTCAAATAAGAATAGACCCAAAAAAATCGCCGCAAGAAAACGCCGCCGTATACTACGACCTTTACAAAAAAGAAAAAAGCGGCGCGGAGGAATTGGAAAGCGAAATAGCGCTTTCGCAAAAAAAACTCGCGGCCTTGGAAAAAGCCTACCAAGAAATTTTGAACGAAAAAAATCCGGCGCGAATGGAGCAGCTTTTAAGAAAGGATTCCGCCCCAAAGCAAAAGCAAAAAAAGGCGCGCCCCGGCTTGGACTACACCGTGAACGGCTGGCTGATTTTAGTGGGCCGCGACGCGAACGAAAACGACGAGCTTTTGCGCCATCACGTAAAGGGAAGCGACATGTGGCTCCACACCCGCGACTGCCCCGGCGGCTACGTGTTCATAAAATATCGCGCTGGAAAAACGATTCCGCTTGACATTCTTTTGGACGCGGGAAACTTGGCCGTCTATTTTTCAAAGGCGCGCAAAAACGGAAAGGCCGACCTTTACTACACGCAGGTAAAGCATTTGCGCCGCGCCAAGAACGCGCCCAAAGGAACGGTTCTTCCCACGAACGAAAAAAATTTGTCGGTGGTGTTGGACTCCTCCCGCCTAAAGCGCCTAGAGCTTGACCGTTCCTTCTGAGTTACCACGAACAGCCGGGAACCAGCATTTTCATAAGCCGCTCGTCGTGGCGGCGGGCCAAACGGCATCGGTCGTCAAAAATCATAGCGGCGCCGCCTTGGCGGGAATACGGCTCCCATTCGGGCAAGCCGTCCGCAAAAGGAACGCCGGTCTTGGCGAAATTTGTCCACGCTTGGCTCATTACGGCGGAAAGCGGGTCGCCGCAGTTGGCGAACACAAATGGAATTTCCGCCGTATGGAAGGCGCCGTATTTTGGAACGCCTTTTGCAAAAACATACATGTAAACGTTCGCGCCCTTTTGGCCGGACTTGCTTGCGGCGACCTTCAGCAGAGCAAGGCGGAAGAAAGTGTCCACAAGCGGCGCGCTCTCCTTGTCCTTTTCGGGATAAGCGAGCGCGTATTCGTCGATTTGCTCTTGCGTCATGTTGGGGTGCGAAAAACATTCGCGCCAGGCCGACCATTCGTTCAAGTTGCTTCCAACAATAAGGGGAACGCCGGCGGCGCTTGCGGCAAAAGCGTTTTGCGTCACGGGGCTTGACGGCAAAAAGTCTCCGTCAACGACAGGCTGCCAGTCAAGGCAATAGCCTTCTCCGTCCACAAAAGAAATTTTCCGCTCGTTAGCAAGAGCCGCGCGCGCCTTGTCGCCGGCAGCCATTATTTTTAAAAGGCCTATTTTTTGAATTTCTTCTATATTATTTTCGTCAAGCCCCAGCAATTCAGCTGTCCGGCGGCCAAGCTCGCGGCTCAGTTCTTGCGGAGTGAATTCGACACCCATTTTTTCGGCGGCGCCGCTTTCGTTTATGGCTTTGTGAAAAAGACCCTTCGCGCTTGGGGCGGCCATCAGAGCCAAGACTTTTGCGCCGCCTCCAGACTCTCCAAAAATCGTCACGTTGCCGGGATCGCCGCCAAAAGTTTCTATGTTTTGCTGAATCCATCTCAAAGCCGCCTCGATGTCAAGAATTCCAACGTTGGCTGAATGGCGGTATTTTTTTCCAAAGGCCGAAAGGTCAAGGTGGCCAAACACATTAAGGCGATGGTTCACGCCGACCACAACCACGTCGTAAAGGCGCGCCAAATTTGAACCGTCGAACATCGCCGAATTGGCGCTTCCAATCGAAAAGCCGCCGCCGTGAAGCCATACCATGACCGCGCGCTTTTTTTGGCCGGGAGCGCCGCCGTCAGGATTCACCGCGCCAGTCCATATGTTCAAGTTAAGGCAATCGTTTGACTTGCCCCAGCCCGCAACGTTGCGGCCGGCGCCAAAGAGCGTTCCTTGCGGACAAATCGCGCCATGCTTTGTTGCGTCGCGGACTCCGTTCCATGGGGCGGCCTGGACCGGCGGAACAAAGCGCTCTTTGGCCGAAGCGTACGGAACGCCAAGGAACCTGTAAACGCCGCCGACAAAAATGCCGCGAATTTTCCCTTGGCTTGTTTGAACGACTTGCGGGCGCGGCCTTTCTTGGGCAAAAAGGCTTTGGCCGCCCGGCAAAAGCGCGCCGGAGAGCGCCGCCGACAATGCGAGCGCAAAAATGCGTTTAAAAAATTTCTTGGAAGGCCCCATGCATTTAAAACCAACTTTCTTTCTTTGCGTTACACCACGTATTGAACGCCCATTATTTTTTTGTTATAATAAACAACTATGCAAATTAAGGACATTTTCGCGCAAAAAAAAGTGACGCTTTCATTTGAAGTTTTTCCGCCAAAGCAACAGGGAAACCTTGGCGTTCTGCCGGAGAAAATAAAGGCTCTCTCGGCCTTGCGGCCTGACTTTATCAGCGTGACTTGCGGAGCGGGCGGAAGCACCCAGGGGCAAACGCTTGAGGTTTCAAAAATGGTGGCGCAAAGCGGCGCGGCGTCTCTTACCCACTTGACCTGCGTTTCCGCAACAAAAGAAAAAATCGCGGGCGACATTAAAGAAATGAAGGCCGCCGGAATACAAAACATTTTGGCCTTGCGCGGAGACATTCCGCAGGGCATGACCGAAGAAGAAGCAACGCGCGGCGGCTACAAGCACGCCGACGAATTGACCGCCATTCTAAAGCAAGAAGGCTTTTGCGTTGGCGGCGCCTGCTACCCGGAAGGCCACCCGGAATCCGCCAACAGAATGGAAGACATTGAGCTTTTGAAAAAAAAGGTTGACGCGGGCGCCGACTTTTTGACGACCCAAATGTTTTTTGACAACGACATGCTCTACAGCTTTTTGTACCGCTTGGAAGCGGCGGGAATCCACTTGCCGGTTTTGGCGGGAATCATGCCGATAACCGCAGTGACGCAAATTCCAAAAATGATAAAGCTTTCCAACGCCTTCATTCCGCGAAAGCTTTTGGCGATATGCGACCGCTTTGGCTCTTCGCCCGAAGCCTTGCGCCAAGCGGGAATCGCTTACGCCACCGACCAAATCATCGACTTGATTTCAAACGGAATTCGCGGCGTTCACATTTACACGATGAACAAGCCCGAAATAGCGCAAGCGATTGTTGAAAACGTAAGCGACATAATCACGGCCTGCAACAGTTGACATGAAAGAAGTAAAGCCTCTACAAAAATTCAGCGCGCTTCCCACTTGGTTTGTCAGCCTTACCCATCCAAAGGTTGTTCTTAGAACCGTTTCATACTTGCGGACGGTCGCGCAGGATTTTTTTGCCCTCCAGTTTTTGCGCAAATTCAAATTCATAAAAATTCCGATTGTACACGTTGACAATCCGCTGGACGCGAAAGTCCCGTTCAACACAAGAAAAATCGCCGACTACCTGGGCTTTGTAAGCTACTGGATTAGGCCGCTTGGACTTTTGATTCAGACTTTGGGAATAAACAAATCGACTCCTCACTTGGCGGAATTTTACCGCGCCATAAAAAAGGCTTACAAGAGCGCCGCGAGCATTTACCGCTTTAGGCTCTCAACGACAGACAGGCCGCATTATAAAGGAAGAATTTATTTTGCCGGCGTTCACATGCTGGACCCGCACTATTTGTGCGTTCCCTCCCTGCACATCGCGGTTGTTTGCCTTACCTACACTTTTATGCGCAAAACTTTTGAGCAAGAAAACTATTCCAAAGAAGAAAAAGAGTCTTGGAACCGCGACTTGTACGCCGGCGCGGTGAACATCGCGGAAACGGTTTTGTACGTCAAGCAGCACAGCGTGAATTGCGTCTCGGCGGCGCTTTACATGATGGCCAGCGTTTTTCCTTCGTTGTTCACGCAAAAGGACGCGCTTGAATTCTTGGACTCAATGTTCAAAAACGCCCAGGACATTCCGCAAGAAGACATAAAAGAAATCATCGGCTACATGAAATCCTTGTTTTTGCAATTCATGAAAGAAAGCGAAGACTCAGCCGACTGGAGCGAACCGCTGAAAAAATGGCTAATAAAATGCGAGAAAAGCGCCGATAATAGTTAGTATGGCAGACCCTTTGGAATTTTCGCAAAAAGTCATCGAAGCGACTCAAGCCAAAATCGACTGGCACAACGCAAATGTAATGCCCGAACTAGTCGAAAATTACAGGCTCTTCCATACTTGCGTAAAAAACCTTTACGACTTGCTTATAAAAAAATCGCTTCTAAAGCCCGACCCCTACAAGTTGGACAAAAAAATTTCAGGAATAAAACCGCTTGACAACTCGCCCTTCATAGACGGCGACAGAATAACGGTGATGAGCGGCCGCTTTTCTGAATTTGAAACGATGCTCGACTGGATTTGCACTTACTACAAGTTTTCAATCGAAACGCTGAAAATTCCCGAAATTAAGAAGCTGGTTGACTACAACAATTCATTCGCGTGGAATTCGCTTTCGCCCAACAACACGATTCCAAACACGCGCGGCTTGGGCCAATTGATTTTTGAAATGAAGCAAGGCGCGGACGCGCTGACTTCAAGCTCAATCAGCGACATCTTGGCGAAAATTCAAAAGGCTACGGGAAACATAGCAAAAACGCTAAAAGACTTGGCGGACTTTCAAAAGGAAGTCTACAAGTACAAAATCCGCGCGCAAATTATTCTGAACCAGAAATTTGACAAAGAAAAAGGCTTTTCGTCTCCAAGCGAAGAAGTGGCGCAGATAAAAAAGCTTTTTTCTTCAGTCTTTGGACACGAGCCTTTCTACACGCAGCTTGTGGAAGAAATTTCGCGCGAAGACTTGGCTGCAAACAAAGAGGAATTGCAAGCCGCCGTCTTGGACAAGCTTGCCATAAAAGAAGACGAAGGCAAAAAGAAAGCGCAGACGGTCGACACAAAGGAAATGCTTTTGGATGCCGTTCACAGCCTTTGCGCCCAAATCACGCCCTTTACTGACATTTACAACAAGCTTGGCGAAAACAACGAGCTGCTTCAAAGCGTTTCAAATTCCTTTTGGGCGCAGTTCATCGCCGCGCTTAAAAAGGCTCTTGGAATCGCGGACAAGCCGATTGAATACGAGCTTATTATAGTCGAGCAAGCCACCAACACAAAGCGAAAGCAAAAAGTCGACTTTAGCTCTTTCCGCGCGGAGCTTCAAAAGAAAGTGAATTTCTACAATTCATTCTCGCTGAAGAACAGCGGCGGCTACAAAAAATTTCAGGAAGCCGACTCGGCGAAAGTCTTGGACTTTTTGAACAGGCAAATAACCGACATTCAAAAAGCTTCGGTTTTGCTAAAGGCCTTTGACGACTTTTTCAAAAACAACGCGCCCGCCGACAAGCGCTCAAAAATCAAGGGGCTTTCGATGGAATTGATGGCGATAAAAAACAACATCGTCAACACAAACCAAAAACGGGCGGAATACATTTCATATGTCGAAGAACAGGAGCAGATGAAAAAACTTGGAATCGCAAACTAGAACTTTTAGACCGATAGCCAAAAAGCGCGCGGCGGCAATCTTCGCCTGCGCTTTTTTTATTGCCGTTGGAACGCTGCCAGCCTTCGCGCATGGCGACGATTTTTTTAAGGGCGACGAGATAGACGAGTCAATCCAGCGCCCGCTAGTAATCGTTCATTCAATGGCAAACATGAACCTCAACCCGCACACAAGCGCCTACGTTTCGGAAGCGCAAGTGTTGAACGGCGTTTACGAAGGGCTTTTTTCATACAACGCCGCCACGCTGGAGCCGGACAACGCGCTGGCCCAAGACTTTAGGATTTCCCGCGACAAGCTGCGCTGGACCTTTACGATTCGCGAAGGCGCCAAGACTTCTTCAGGCCAGACAATTGACGCGAGCGCTATTAAAGAGTCTTGGCTGAACCTTATAGCCAACAAGGGCGCCTACTACTCTTCCCTTTTGGACGTGATAAAGGGCGCGCGCGAATACAGGCTTGGAACAGGAAGCCGCGAAGACGTCGCCATTTACGCAAACGGACAAAAGCTTAGCGTTCTTCTTGAAAAGCCCACAAGCCACTTGAACAGAATCTTGTGCCACCACGCCTTCTCGGCGGTTCCGGAAGATTCCAGCGCGAGCGGCGCCTATTATATAGAAAGCGCCACGCCCTTTAAAATCGTTCTTAAGAAAAATTCAAACTATTGGAACGCGGAGCAAACGCATATTCCTGAAATCCAAATAAATTTTACCGATGACACCGACGCGCAGTCGCACGCCTTTAACACCGGCGCGGCGGACTGGATAGACGGCTCGGGCGACATCAAAAAAATTTTGGACAAAAAGTCTGTCCAGCTTGCGGCGGAGTTTGGCACCGAATATCTTTTTTTTAAAAACGAGTCGCCCGTTTGGAGCCGAGCCGATTTTAGGAACGCCCTTCTAACCGCCGCGCCTTGGAAGCAGCTCCGTGACGGGAATATGTTCCCCGCCGAAACTTTGGTCTGCCCAATCGCCGGCTACACGCCGCCGGAAGGAATCAACTACACCGACGTTGAGGAAGCCAAGATGATGCTTGACGCGGCAAAAAAGGCGGCCGGCGTGACGGACGAAAAGCTGGAATTGCTTTTTGCCATTCCCGACACGGAATATTTGTCCAACCGAGCGGAGCTTTTGCGCGGCTCTTTTGAAGAGATTGGCGTTGAGCTGAAAACAGTGAAGATTCCCCTGCAATTTTATTTGACTTCAATCGCAAAGACAAAAGCGGATCTTTTTTTATACACTTGGGTTGGCGATTTTTCCGATCCGCTGGCATTTTTGGAATTGTTCCGAGGAAATTCTTCAATGAACGATTCGCATTGGAAGAACGAAGAATACGACAATCTTCTTGACCAAGCCTCTTTTACAAACGACAGCAAGGAACACAACGCGCTTCTCGCCAAGGCGGAAGACATTTTGCTTTCAAGCGGCGAAGTGATTCCGATAAGCCATCCGGTCACTTGCAACATAATTGACTTGAACGTTGTCGGCGGCTGGATTTCAAACGCGATGGACATCCACCCATTCAAAGCGCTTTACTTCAAAAAAAGCGAAAAGAAAATAAAAAATATTGCCCAAAAATAAAAAATCTCCCAGTCGCATTGCGACGCAGCGGCACCGCTCAATATTGTCGCTACACGCTGCTTGCGCTTGAAACTTTTTTACTTCGCCGCTATCGCGGCGACGCAAGCAGAGTGTTGCCGCTGGCCGCCCCGCTCCTTCGCGATTTTTCATTCCGCAACATTTATTCTTTTCAAGACACAAAAAAAACCGCTCCAAGAGGAGCGGTTTTTTGTTCTGCCTAAGCGGCTCGACTAGTTGTATTAGCGGAGCAAGCTAAGAACGTTCTGGCTCTGCTGGTTGGCCTGGGCGAGCATCGCTGTGCCAGCCTGGCTAAGAACTTGGTCCTTAGTGAACTCAACCATCTCAGCGGCCATGTCAGTGTCGCGGATGCGGCTCTCAGAAGCCTGGAGGTTTTCGGCGCCGATGTCAAGGCCGACAACCGTCTTCTCCAAGCGGTTCTGGTAGGCGCCCAAGTCGGCGCGCTGCTTGTTGACCTTCTTCAAGGCCTCGTCGAGAGTTCCAATGGCGCGGTTGGCGTCATCGGGAGCCTGCAAAGAAATCTTTGACTCGTCGCCAACGTTGCGAACTCCAAGAGCCATCGCTGACATTGTTCCGATGTAAACCTGTGTGCGCTGGTCCATGTTGGCGCCGATGTGGAACCACATAGATCCTGTGACAACGTTCTCGCCTGTGGGGCGGGCAAAGCGGCCAGTCAACATGTTCATTCCGTTGAACTGGGCGGCAGACGCGATGCGGTCGATTTCGTCAACGAGTGAAGAAACTTCGACCTGAATCTGCATGCGGTCTTCGTCAGAATAAATTCCGTTCGATGACTGTACGGCCAATTCGCGGATGCGCTGCAAGATGTCTTCTGTCTCCTGCAAGTAGCCTTCAGTTGTCTGGATGAACGAAATTCCGTTCTCCGCGTTCTGAGAAGCCTGGTTCAAGCCGCGAATCTGGGCGCGCATCTTTTCAGAAACGGCCAAGCCCGAAGCGTCGTCGCCGGCGCGATTGATTCGCATGCCAGACGAAAGTTTTTCCATGCTCTTCTGGTTTGCAAGATCAGTAAGGCCCTGTGAACGCTGAGCGAACATCGCGCTCATGTTGTGATTGATAACCATAGTGTATCTCCTATCAGTTTTCTCGAGCAGTTTTAGAAAAACCGGTTTTGCTCGGCCGGTTCTCACCACCCTATACTAAACTTATCGGATTTTGGCAAAATCACTTTAGCGGTTTTTTAAAGATTTTTTT
>CADCCO010000068.1 GCA_902799965.1 uncultured Spirochaetaceae bacterium | reverse complement strand
AAGCTTAACGGCTAATCGAAAGAGGAGATTGTATGTCATTTGTTTCTTTTACATTCTTGTTTTTTTTCGTCGTTTTTATTTCGCTCTTTCACATTGCCGCGCGCTTTGACAAAAACGCCGTCAAGATTCAACAAGTTTTGATTTTCTTGGCCAGCGTCGTTTTCTACGCGTTCGCCGACATAAAGTTTGTTCCATTCATCGCCTACGCGATATTTTTGTCGTACTTTGCCGGCCGCTTGAGCGGCATGGAAGGGCGCAAGGGAAAGATTGTCTTTGCGGCGTTTGTCGTCGCGGACTTGCTTCCGCTTTTGTTCTTTAAGTACGCTCCAAGCGGATGGAAGGGACAGCTGCTTTTTCCGCTGGGACTTTCGTTCTTCACTTTCCAAAGCTTAAGCTACATCATTGATTGCCGGACAAAAAAAGTCGAGGCCGAAAAAAATCCCTTTATGGTCGCGCTTTTCATAAGCTTTTTTCCGGTTGTTTCGCTTGGACCGATACAGCGGCCTGGAAATTTGATTCCCCAATTAAAGACAGCCCACCGCTTTAACTACGAAAACGCCGCCGACGGCTTGAAAATTTTCGCTTGGGGCGCGTTTAAAAAGTTTTGCGTGGCGGACGCGCTTGCGGTTTACGTCAATCATGTTTACGCGCCGTCGGGGCTTTCGGCGCAGCCGGCGCCAGCCTTGCTTTTGGCCATAGTCTTTTATTCCTTCCAATTGTACTGCGATTTTTCAGGCTATTCGGACATGGCGATTGGCGTTTCAAAATATATGGGCTTTGACGTTGGCAAAAACTTTGACCATCCGTTTTTGGCTGTTTCGGTCGGAGACTTTTGGCGCCGCTGGCACATTTCGCTTTCAACATGGCTGCGCGATTATGTCTATATTCCCTTGGGAGGAAGCCGGGTCGCGCTTTACCGCATTTACGCAAACCTAATCATAACATTCTTGGTTTCAGGAATTTGGCACGGCTCCACATGGAACTTTGTCATTTGGGGTCTTCTTCACGGCCTTTACCAGTGCGCCGGTCGTGCCGCAAAGCCTGTGACGGAAAAAATAAAAACGCCCGACTTCATAAAAATCGCCGTCACCTTTTGCTTGGTTTCAATTTCACTGATTTTCTTCAGGGCCGAAACTTTGAGCGACGTGGGAATGGTGATTCAAGGAATCGCGCGCTTGCCGCAAAACATCGGCCAATTTATTGCCATAAAAGGCCAGCTTGGATTTAAAGAAGCGCTTAGAGCGGCGTTCTCAATCGAGGGCGGTTTTGTGAACATGGTTGACAGGCTTATCACGCTGGCCGTCTTTATTTGCGCTAGCGTCGCCACGCGCAACAAGAGCGGACTTGAAATCATCAAATCAAAGCCTGTCGCGGTCAGGTGGCTGGCCTATTACGCGCTTTGCTTGTTGATAATTTATTTTTTCAACACGGGCCTTGTCACAAATTTCATTTACAGCAATTTTTAAGGAATGAATATGAAGCGTTTTGTTTTAAAATTTTTATTGTTGATTGTTCCAGTCACGGCGGCTTTTCTTATTATGAACGCCTTGTATGAGAAAACGAATTATTGGAAGTCAAAAGATTTTGCGACCAAATACACCGACGCGCCTTACGAGCTTGAATTTGGAAACTTTGGCTCAAGCATTCCTTGCTATGCCTTGAAGTATGACGCTGTTCCGGATTTAAAGGCTTGGAATTTCGCGAATGTCACTGAAGTTTATTCTTGGACCATAAGGGTTTTAAAGAATTACATAAATCATTTTGCCAAAGGCGCGGTGATTGTGTTGGAGCTGCCCTACGCCGAACTTGAGCACCGGCCCTCAAGCTTTAGGGAGCGCTACTACCGCTTTTTGCCAAAAGAGGATATGGACAAGTGGTCTTTTACAGAATGGCTTGCTTACAGCAAATTTCCTTTTGTCACCGCCGGAAAAGACAAGATGAGAATTTTCAAAGACATCACAAAAGAAGAAATGTCTCCGTATTACGACAGGGATGACAGCATGGAAGCGCAAAGGCTGAATGAATTTGCGGACAACGCCTATGAGGGGCTTAAAGACGACCCTAAAAGCGGTTACGACGAAAACTTTGCGGAACTGTGCCAGTTGATTGACATGTGCTACGCTTATGGGGCGGTTCCTGTCGTCGTTTCTTTTCCGCAAACTGATTTTGTCACTGAAGGCTACGCCAGCGACCCGAATTTCTTCACGCTGTTTTCTCGCTTTACAGGAGCGTTGAAGAAAAGATATCCCGACCTTTTGTATTTAGACTATTCCCGCGACAGCGAATATGAAACGCATTATGAATGTTTTTATGACGCGATTCACATGAACAATTTTGGCGCGGAAAAATTTACAAAAAGGCTGGTTGGCGATTTGCGCGCCCGCGGCGTGTTGAAATAATTCAGCAAAAAATATATAATGCGAAACATGAGCGACAATAAATTATGCCCCTGCGGTTCGGGGAAAAGCTACGGCGAATGTTGCGAACCGATAATCAAAGGAACACAGAAAGCGCCGACCGCCGAAAGCCTTATGCGAGCGCGCTATTCGGCGTATGAAAAGCACGAGATTGACTTTATCATCAACACTTGCGAGCAAGGCGACAAAATAGCCGAAATCGACCGCAAGGCCACAGAAGACTGGAGCAACAACTCCACTTGGCACGGCTTGAAAGTTCTTAGAACAGAAAAGGGCGCCCAAAGCGACGACGAAGGCCTTGTTGAATTTGAAGCCACTTACACTCAAAAAGGAATCCGCGACGTTCACCATGAAACTGCCTATTTTAAAAAGGTGAACGGCAGCTGGCTTTATTCCGCCGGCCAAATGACTCCCACAACTGTTGTCCGCGAGGGCCGCAAAGTAGGCCGCAACGAGCCTTGCCCCTGCGGAAGCGGAAAAAAATACAAGAATTGCTGCGGAAAAAACTAGCGTGATTCTTTCCGGTTTTCACGCGGTGGAAGAGCGGGTCAAGGCCGCGTTGGAAAACCCCGTCGCCGCCGCAAAAATGAAAATCTTTTTCTCAAAGCCCGGCCCCCGCGTAAAGAAAATTTTGGAGTTGGCCAAGACCGCCAAGATTGCTTGCGAGCAAACGGACAACAAGGCGCTGGACCAAATGGCCGCCGCCTTGGACGCAAGTGCGCGCGACCATCGGGGAATCGTTTTGGAAATCCAAGGCCAAGAGGCGCGGCAAAGCAACATAGTTGACTTTGACGCTTGGCTGGAACGCTTCAAGGCCGCTCGCGTTGCAGGAGCGAGAACCACTGTCGTAATTCTTGACTCGGTGACCGACCCGCACAACGTTGGCGCCGTTTTGCGCAGCGCCGATCAGTTTGGCGCCGCGCTTGTAATCCTGCCCGAAAGGCGCGGAGCCAACGACGTTGCCCAAAACGAAATCATAGCGCGATCCAGCGCCGGCGCGGCATCTTGGGTTCCGGTCAGCGTTGTGACAAACCTTGTCCGCGCGGCCCAGCAGTTGAAAGACGCGGGCTTTTGGATTTACGGCGCCGACGCTGGCGGCGTTCAAGTCCAAGACGGAACCTTTTCCGCGAATTCAGTTCTTGTAATGGGAAGCGAAGGCAGCGGAATCGCCCGCCTGCTAAAAGAACAGTGCGACACAATCGTTTCCATTCCCACCTGCGGCCGCATCGACAGCCTCAACGTCTCCGTAGCAGCCGGCGTTCTCCTATATGAAATATATAGACAAAGCTTGTAAAAACAAGCGCAGCGGCTCCCAGTCGCCGAGCGGTCAGCGGAACCGCTAGCTAGCGTCGCTACACACAATTTGCCCCTTGTAACTATTTACGTCTGCCGCTATCGCGGCAGGGGCAAAATGAGTGTTTCCGCTAACCGCTCGTCTCCTTCGCGTCGCTGCACTTGTTTTTTCTATTAATCTTGAAGCTTTATATTCCGATACTAAAACTATGAAAAAAGCATTTCTCATTTTATCGCTGGCTGTTTTTGCGGCGGTTTTTGGCGCGGGAGTTTTCGCGCAAGAAGAATCTTTTGAGACAAAGCCGATTTATGCTTTGCCCAAAATAATCGAGCCGCAAAAGACGGACGGAGCGGCGTTGGCTAAAAAGAATCCAGCGCAAGCGGAAATAAAGCCCGCTCCTGCCGGCGCCACGATAAAACGCGTTCAAATAGAAGAAACTAAAAACACTCTGCTGGCCACGGAAGGCGGCCTAAAGAAAATTTCCGCCAACGGAAAGCAAACCGCGCTTTGGAGCGAAGGAAGCGTCCAGCAAATTCTTCCGGTAGAAAAATCTTTTTACTTCATCACCTCAAAAGGAATTCTATTCACAAGCGATTTGCAAAACTTTGAATTGAGGAACAACGGCCTTCCCACATACATAATCAAAAAATTCAACGCCCAGCGCGAGACGAGCCACGAAGCCCACGCGCAAGACTTAAAGGACTTGGCCTTTAACCCGCTCAACCCCGCCGAGATGGTCACCGCCACAAAAGAGCGCGTTTACTTTACCCGCGACGGCGGCCTTAACTGGACAAACATCGGTTCGGCAAGCCTACGCACAAACGGAATAAAGTCCGTCGCCGTCGCCTCGATGAAAGCGGGCCAGGCGGGGCAAACCGAAACCGTCGTCTTTATGGCGCATTCGATTTTGGGCTTTTGGTTTTACAAGCCGGACGCGGCCAAGCCCGACTGGCTGGACGCCAACAAAGGCCTTGAATGCAGCGACCCCAACAATTCCAGCGACGAAGTTTCTGACATATTGCCGGTTGTCGTAAAGGACGACGGCGGCAATACTTACTGCGAAATATTTTTGTCGCAAACATTCATGCCGCGCGTTTACCGCTACGACATCGAGTCCAACAAAAACGTTTGCCTTTACAAAGGAACCGAGCCTTGCGACACAATCGATTCGCTTTGGCAAAACGGAAACGCGCTTTCATTTGTTTCGCCGGGAAAAATTTTTTCATTTGACATGACGACGAATGCCGCCAGCAACATAAGCCAATCGCTTTTGGCCTACACGCAGGAATTTTTCAAAAGCAAGGAATTGGTCAACGCCGCATGGATTCCTGCGGAAAACGCGCGCGGACTCAAGCTTGGCGAGAAAGGCGCGAACGGAGCGGGCGGCGGAATTTTGTTGAACGAGCTTTGGCTATTGGACAGCGGAAAAATTCTTTCGCCATACGCCGCCAAAATCGACGGACAAAAAAGCCTTTACGTTCCGGCATACCAAGCGCATTTGCCCGGCGGCTTTGAGCGCTTCAAAAAATTGATTTTGGACAACAAGCTCAATTCCCTTGTAATCGACATGAAGGACGATTACGGCCTAATGCGCTTTGACGCGCAAGACCCGCTTTTGACGCAAAAGGGAGTGGTCAGCAAATACGCGCTTGACTTGGACAAGTTTGTCAAAACATTTAAAGAAGACAACATCTATTTGATCGCGCGCATCGTTGTGTTCAAGGACAGAAACCTTTCAAACTACAACGGCGGCCAATACGCTGTTTGGGACAAAAAATTCAAGCGGCCATGGCAGGGCATAAGCGGAACTGAGACTTTGGAAGACGGAACGACGCAAACGCGCTATTATGACGAAGCGTGGGTCGATCCCTTTTGCCCGGAAGTTTGGGAATACAACGTCGCCATCGCCAAAGAACTTATCGCGCGCGGCTTTGACGAAATTCAATTTGACTATATCCGCTTTCCCACGGACGGCCAGAACCTTTACAACGCCTCTTACCGCTGGCAGACTCAGGGAATGGACAAGGAAGGAGCGCTGCGAAGCTTCCTTTCCTACGCCCGCGAAAACATCGACGCGCCGATTGGCATTGACATTTACGGCGCCAACGGCTGGTACCGCAGCGGAACGCGCACTGGACAAGACGTTGAGACGCTCGCCCAATACGTTGACGTGATTTGCCCCATGTTCTACCCAAGCCACTTTGAGCACAAATTTATGAACTACAAGCCCAACGAGGAGCGGCCCTACCGCATTTACTACTACGGAACTTACCGCAACACAGTAATCGCGCGCGACCGCGTCGTAGTGCGCCCTTGGGTTCAAGCCTTCTTCCTGAACGTGCCTTACGACAGGCAGTTTTATGACAAGGACTATGTTCTCAAGGAAGTCTTTGGCGTTCGCGACAGCGTGGACCGCGGCTATATGTTCTGGAACAACGCGGCCAACTACGTGAAGATTTCTCCCGACCCAGGCGACGCGGAATACGCGGGACCTTCTCCCGAAGCCAGCAAGGAATTCAGAAAGCCCGCGATTGGCCCAAAAGGCCCGCCGGTTTCGTTCTATGCCTCGGAAAAGCAAGCGCTTCCGGCCGACAAAAATAGCTTGAGCGCGCTTGATTCTGTCTTGCAAAATTCAAAAATGTATGATAAAATTGAGGGCGAGGAAGGTTCTCTATGAAAACTAAAAGTTTTGTTTTTGCGGCAATTTTTGCCGTGTCCGCCTTTTTTGTTGGAACTGCGTTTGCCCAGGAATCAAATGAAAACGAAGTGATTTTGCAGCGCACAAAAGATTTTTACAACAGCGGAAATTATGCCAAAGCGATTCAATCAATCAACCAGGCGATAGACCTAAAGGAAAACCAAAAGGCTTTCCCCGAAAACGTCCGCCTTATGGCCGAAGCCGCCTATTACGACTACATCGATTCGTTGGCAAAAGAGGGACAAGCCAATGGAGGCCGCGTAAACGCCAAGGCTTTTGACAATTACATCTTGCAGCTGGAGCTTCACCCGCAGGCCGCCAGCCAAAGAATTTTCAATATTGTTGAATCTCTTTTTGACAGCGAGCTTGAGGCGCTTCAGGCTGAACGCAAGCAGCACACAAACGGCAAGAAGTCCGCTTGGAACAAAATCAACGACAGAATCGAATATCTTGAAAAAAAGCAGAACGAATTGTTCGACGTAGTTTCTGGAAAAATTCCCGCTGAAAAAATCAAGTTGGAATTGGCCGAAATCGAAATGAAGAAAATGGACCGCGCCTTGAAAATCGCGGTTTTGTGCGTAGGCGTTTTGCTGATTATTGTCGTAATCATTTTGATTGTAATCGTTTACAAAAACTACAAGCGCCGCAAGCAGGCCCAAATGCACTTTGAAACTTCCATGGAAGTCATCTCTTCTATGGGAAAGGACATGCAGGAAAATCCCGACTTGGCCGCCGCTGCCGCCGAAGAGTCAAAAAAGCGCTCCGCCGCCTCAGCCGCCTTGTTGGGAAAAGCCGACGGCGAGCTTTCAAAGCAAATCATGGAATATTTTTCCACGGTGGAACACAGAAAGCAGTTGGCCGACTTGCAGAGCAAGTGCTTCGCGCTCGGAGACAAAATCGACAAGTACACATTCCGCCAAAGAACAAGCCGCAAGGTTTCGGAATTGGTTCTTAAAGTTTGCAACGAAGCCAAGTTCAATCACGACGTCGCTTTGGTTTGCTACTGCGCCTCAATGGTTTACGACGCGGGCTTCCTTTCAGTTCCCAAGAGCATCTTGACGGCCAGCGAATTGACGATGACCGAGCGCCAAAAGATTCGCGAGCACGTTCACGCCGCCGCCGAATACTTTGACTTTGTTCCGGAACAGATTCGCCCCATCTTCTTGCAGGCCGCCGAATTCCACCACGAGAACATGGACGGAAAGGGCTACCTTGCCGGCTTGACTGGCTCCAACATTCCGTTGATTGCCCGCGTGATTCGCGTTTGCGAAAGCTACATTTCTCTTACAAGCAAGCGCGCCTACCGCGAGATTATGGACAGCGACGCGGCCGTAAAAGAGATGAAGTCTAAGGCCGGCGTCTTCTACGATTCTAAAATCATCGACTTGTTGGAAAAAGTCATCTAACTTTGGACAACACAGGCTACACGCCCGAAGAGCCGATTGCGGCGGTTGCCACAGCGCTGGCGCCGGCCGCTCTCGGAATCATCCGCGTTTCGGGCAAAAACTCAATCCAACTTTTATCCAAAATTTTTTCGCGCCCAAAGGCCTTGAACGAGGCCGCCGGCAACACTATCGTTTACGGCTGGATAGTTGCGCCGAGTAATGAAGGGTTGACAAAAAGCGTTGGAGGCGGCGGCGAAAATCGTTCGCAAGACCAAAAAGCCGCTGACGAAAAACTGTCGCAAGACCAAAAGCTCGCCGCGCGAATCGACGAAGTTTTGGTGTCGGTTTTTCGCGCGCCAAAATCTTTTACCGGCGAAGAAATGGCCGAAATCTCTTGCCACGGCGGAACGGCTGTGGTGACCCAAATATTCAACCTTCTTTTGCAAAACGGCTTTAGGCAAGCCGAGCGCGGCGAGTTTACCTTCCGCGCCTTTATCAACGGAAAGGCCGATCTTACAAAAGCGGAAGCCGTCCGCGAAATAATCGAAAGCCGCACGGGAGCCTCAAGCCAAAAGGCGGCGGGCCGCTTGGCCGGAAACTTGCAGGCGCAAATCTCCGCGATTCAAAAATCCTTGGTTGACACGCTGGCCCAAATCGAAGTGGAAATCGAATACCCCGAAGACGAAGAAACTATCGCGGACGCATACGACCAAACAAAATTGCTTGATGCGATCGCCGCGCTTGAGCGCTTGGCTTCCACTTGGAAAAGCGAAAAGCTTTACCAAGAAGGCGCCCGCCTGGTTCTTTGCGGAAAAACCAACGCCGGAAAATCAAGCTTGTTCAACAGCCTTTTAAAGGAAGAGCGCGCGATTGTCAGCGACATCGAAGGCACAACCCGCGACTGGATAGAAAGCTGGATAAGCATTGACGGAATTCCCGCGCGCCTTTTTGACACGGCGGGCTTGCGAAAAACCAGCGACGAAATCGAAGCGCGCGGCGTTGAGAGCGCCAAGGAATTGAGCGACGAGGCCGACTTGCTTTTGTACTTGGCAGACATAAGCGCGAGCAAAGACGGCATTGACCTTGATTTTTTGGCGGAGCGAAAAGAACCGGTGATTTTTGTCTGGAACAAGGTAGACAAGATTGAACAAAAGGCTTCGCAAGACCAAAATGCGGCCGCGTCCGCAATAAAGGAAGCCAAAGAATTTTTGGACGCGCGCAAAGAAAAAATTCCCGGCTTGGCGGCTCAAGTTTTTGTAAGCGCCAAGGACGGAAGCGGCGTAAAGGATTTGGTCGCGGCGGCAAAAAGCGTTTTGCTAAAAGGCGAGGGCACAGAGCGAAGCCAAGCCGGTTTGGGAAGCGAGCGCCAAAAGCGTTTGGTTGAAAGCGCTCTGGAAAACTTGCGCCACGCCGCCAGTTTGCAAAAAGGATATTCGCTTGACGCGGCCGTCCAAGACATTGAGGACGCGCTGGACTTTTTGGGCGAGCTTACAGGCCGCGTGACCGCCGACGACATTTTGGACAGCGTCTTTAGCAATTTTTGCGTAGGAAAGTAGCCGCTTGTTCCACCGTTCCGCTTGCGCAAAAGGGCGGTTTTTAGTAAAATGGAAAAAATTCTAAGGAGCCATTAATGCTAAAAGGCCGTCACGTAATCCAACCTGATGATTTGTCGGTTGCGGAGATTGAAGAAATCTGCGCTCTGGCAGAACAAATTATTGTTGATCCAAATTCTTTTAAAGATGTGTGCCGCGGGAAAATTCTTGCGGCGCTTTTTTTTGAGCCAAGCACCCGCACAAGGTTGAGCTTTGAGGCGGCGATGCTGCGCTTGGGCGGAGCGGTTGAAGGCTTTGCCGACGCAAGCTACACTTCCACCACAAAGGGCGAAATCCTTGCCGACACAATCCGAGTTGTTTCCAGCTACGCGGACGTAATCGCGATGAGAAGCCCCAAGGAAGGCGCCGCGCTTTTGGCCTCAAAATATTCTGACTGCCCGATAATCAACGCGGGCGACGGCGGACACTTCCACCCGACGCAAACCTTGACCGATCTTTTGACAATCAGGCGCTTGCGCGGCGGCTTTGAAAACCAGACGGTTTGCTTTGTGGGCGACCTAAAGTTTGGCCGTACCGTTCACTCTTTGACCCAAGCGATGTGCCGCTATCCCGGAAACAAGTTCATCTTTGTAAGCCCAAAGGAGCTT